>JAGYNT010000006.1 GCA_018399615.1 Acholeplasmataceae bacterium | reverse complement strand
TCGTCGGACAGGTTGAACTGTTCGGGATGGAAATCCCCCACCTGATCATATATGCCATGATCATGACCGTCGTCATCTGGATCGTCTGGAACAAGACGACATTCGGCAAGAACATGTACGCCGTCGGCGGTAATCCGGAAGCGGCCAACATTTCCGGTGTAAGCGTCGTCAAAACGACCATTCTCGTCTATATCATGGCCGGTCTTCTCTATGGTATGGGTGGATTTCTGGAAGCGGCCCGAATCGGGAGCGCTTCGAACGGTACGGGTGTGAACTACGAGCTCGATGCCATCGCGGCTTGTGTCGTCGGCGGGATCTCATTCAGCGGTGGGATCGGTAAGGTCAGTGGCGCCGTTGTCGGTGTTCTCATGTTCACGATCATCAGTTACGGGATGAATTTCCTCGGATGGGATGTTTTCTATCAGTACATCATCAAAGGCGTCATCATCGTGGCAGCCGTCGCACTCGACACCCGCAAATACATTCAAAAGACTTAATCCGATTGACCCTCCTTTTTATGGGGATTCGAACGATTCGTGTTCGAATCCTTTTTTACAGGGACTTGACAAGCGATCCGATTCGTGATCTAATGGATCTAGATCGGGGGGATACGATGGAACAAAACTATAAGATGAAAGAATATGCCTATCACCAGCTCAAAGGGCGGGTGACCTTGCCGAAGTTTCAGCGAAGTCTCGTCTGGAACAAAGAGAGGCAAGAAAAATTCATTCGTACGGCGCTTGCGGGCGATCCGTTTGGCGTATTGTTGATCTATCTGGATCCAAAGACGCACGAACAGCAGGTCATAGATGGCTTGCAGCGTTTTACGACGTTGCAAAGGTTCGAAAAAAGTCCTTTCGAGTTCGTTGAATTTTGTTCCGTTGATTATCCGATGATCGCGGAAATCGTGAAGCAGATCCATCACGTGTTTCCCAATGACGAACAGAACATACGAACGGGTGTCGACTCGATGATCATAGAATCGATCGAAGCGTCCGGCCTGGACGACCAGGAGGGTGAATCCTTTAAACATATGTTGCTGGAAAAGATCGAACGGATGTATCCGGAAATCAAAGATGCAGGCGCATCACTTCATTCAATACGAAATACAGGCGCTCCATGAGCGCCTGAAACAGAACATGTCGATCGAGAAACTCAATATTCCCGTATTGATCTATCAGGGGAAGCAGGAGGAACTCCCGAATATTTTCGAGCGTCTCAACCGTGGCGGGACATCACTGACGAAATACGAAGTGTTCGCATCGACGTGGAGCAGTACGCTCGTTGAAGGTCAGTGATTTGCAAACAGCAAAAATCATCGAAGAACACTATGTCGACAAAATCGAAAAAACGGATATGAAGATCGATAGCTATAACGAGGAATTTGACATCCTGATTTCGCGCAAAGGTAACGCTCTATGAATACTGCTTCGCCCCTGGGAAAACGGATCAAGAAAAGCGCCCCGCTGTTATTCAAAAAACAGCTCGAATCGGATCGATTCGGTCGATTCCATCGGTTTCTCGACACTCGTCAGCGTTTTGGGCATGCACCTGAAAGAGATGTCGAAACTCAATCAATACATCAATGCATCCGTAAAACATCATCGTTTGCAGCGATTGCATGAAACGATTCTGGGAGTCTATGAGGATCTCAACGCGATCTTTTTTGGGCATGTCATGGAGTATAGCAAGTATATCGAAGGTCAGATCATTTCACTCGCGGTCACGCTTTTCAGACTGCAGTATGGATTTCGACGTGACAACGCTCGAACTGAGCCGTGTACACGGTCGCGATCATCTGATCAGGCTTTCAGGAAATACGCGCCTTTCCGTGTGTTTCATGACATGGTCGAAACTTCTGGTCCGGCAGTGGCGACAACAAACTCAACGAGATCCGATCCGCATCGCTCGAAGACAACCGCTATATCAGAAATCTGAGTGATGAACTCTGGCGCTCGACACTTAGCGAATGGATGAAAGACCAACTGAAAAAGCCTTCGAAGAGTGTGTCCGCCAGCAAGTTACTATGTCACTGATTACGAGACCCTATGTCGACGACGATGAGGTCAAAGCGTATCGTATGTCACACATCATCCCCAAAAAAGTTGTTGAAGGAAAGGGGATCGATCAGGAGGGTATTTCACACGTGGGAAATGTTTACTATCTGCCCGATCGATTGAAAGCGAACAAGAACAGAATACTGACCGAGCGATTGGATATCAGAACGCTATGCGATGTCTATCACTATCCGGAAAAAGAAAAGACTGTCATTCATCGGTCGACACGATGCCAATCTTGGTTATGAGGACTTTCTGAACGACCGTATTCAATACTTGACCGAAGTCTTCGTCGAGTCGGTCAAACCGGTCTGATCGTTGTTTTGAGTTTTTCAGAATGCGCGTGGCGGTATCACGGTACCATGTCGCCCTTACGTTTTCGAGTGAGGCTTCGATCAGGTCATTGTATGACGTGTTGTTCTTTTCAACAGAAGGGTCAGGCGTTGCGCATCAATACGGTTTTTCCCTCTCCGGGCGTATGCCATGTCGCCATACGCTTTTGAAGGAGGCGTTCGAGAAGAGCGCATCGATCGGGGCTCCCGTTCTTTTTCCCGTCAGTTCGAATTCGGGGTGAATCTCAATGCCTTTTTTACGTTTTAGGACATACGATCAACCAGATATCACAACCGAACAGGGAGTTCGCCTCACGATCTCGGTGTCGGACAGAGGTTTTTTCGATTGATTGTAAGCGCTCATGCAGCGGGTGACATCATAGCCGCCTTCAAAAGAGCGCCGGTCGGACATGCGTCGATGCAGCGCGTGCATGTGCCGCATGAATCCTCGACTTCGGGTATGGGTTTTCAGGATAGGAAGATCGATAAAGACGATTCCAAGGGAACAGATAGGACCCATAGTCCTTGTTGATGAGGAGCTGGTTTTTCCGATAAAACCGATTCCGGTAAGTTTCGCAGCAAGTCTTTCATCATGCGGATGGTTATCCACGCCGAAATCATAGGAATAGGAAATCCCTTCATGACGCGAACTATTCGGTTTTGAGCACCTCATGATAGTCCGTTCCGAACGTATAGAAGGAAGGCACGAGATGCGTACTGGTGGACGAAAGCGTACGTTTGGGATAAGCGAGTCCGAGAACGACGGTCATCGGGTATGCGACATCGGGGACGTTTCGTCCCAAGGCCCTCTTCCTTGAGATAGTGCGAGGTTTCCATGACTCCGACAACGTCGAATGCATTTGAAAAGGCTTCGATGATCTTCATGTCGGACCACCTGCTTCATCATACCCATTATACCATGTATCACGGGTTGTCCTCTCCTTCCGTTTCAGATCGTAGACGGAAAGACGTATGCGGTATCGTTTTCCACGTATACGTTGTGGTCGATAGGGATTGCTTTATGGGATGGGGATGGTTATAATAGTAAGTGAATCAGGGGGTGCGATCTATTGGAAAAAGGACACCGGGAAGTCAGTTGCGTCGTATCCAGACAGGAACATCATCTGACCCAGAAAGAACTCGCCTCACGCATGAACGTCCAGTACCTCGGTCAGCGGTTGAAACGGATGTGCGTCAACCGAGCTATGACGACCCAGCAAGCGACTCGCTGAGTTTTCGACGTTACGGCGAATTGCCCTATATCCCAACCGAAATGCGGTTACGGATCATAAAAAGGAAGACTTCTGTCAGTTCTCTATTCTCCGTTTCGAGTGCGGACGAAAAACATACCGTAAGACGCGTCCTTTCGTCGTTTCCGTCTTCAGCACGTATGTGGCGAATTTCACGGATTCACAACTCGTGCTCGCCGTGATCTTCTTTCTATGGCTCTCCTACCTCGCAATTCGTATGGTTCAGATGTTCACGCCGCAGGAAGATTCGACGCGAGCGATCCACACTACAAGAACAACGATCAGCTCTACTTCGAGATCGATTGGGTGAAGAAGATCCGATACGTCCGCATTGAGAATCGTCTTTCTGACGGTGAACATGGCGCTCGGATTGCTGACCATCCTGTTCACCGCAGACTTTTTCATGAGACATATCGAGGATTCACGCGAGGACTTCATCCTATTTTTCTTTCGTTTTTCTGTTCGCTTTTGCATCTATCTCTTCGCGATGGAATTCACACGCGGGAAAATCAAGAAAGGTCATATCCTTTTTCGAGGCGGGCGAACAATTTTACATCACGCGGTTTTACATCGCGGTGATCATGAACGGGATCTTCTTTTTTGGCTGCCTCGGAAATTTCGATCAACAGACCCTATGACGATCCCATGCCTCTGATCGCGAAATCACCGGCGACCCTTTCTCTTGCCAATCTGATGGTGTCGATCATCCTTTTGTACATGAGCAAATTGAATTATGCGGCGTACGGACTCTATCATGAAGGCCCCGACGGTTCGAGAAAACGAAGATCGTAAAAAGCATGTCCGCATTTTGCGAAGTCACTACGCGAAGTGCGGAGTTCACTGATTCGCTTTTCATTCGTGATACAATCGAGGCAGAAAAGTTCTCGGGGAGCTTCTTCATTTTTTATGTCATGACACCGTCCGACACGACGTTTGTCTCGGGGGTGATTGGCACATTTTCGCTCATCGTGATAGAATAGGGTGTAGAGATCGTTCCTGATCTTATCAGTCAATCGATCCACACAGTAAAAAGGATGTCGATCATCATGGAAATAATCCCACCCGGATATGCTCATATCCGACATCTCGGAAGAGGAAAGTCCCGCACATTCCCATCTCGTTGAGAAAAACGGGCGGTTCTATGTCTATAAGAAGATGCATTTGAAACCCTATCTGAACGGCCATACGTTCGTTGTCGAACGAGATCAAAGCCTATGAAAAGCTTAGGACGTTCGATTTGTCGATACCGGAACTAATCGTTACGATCTTTCAAAACAGTATCTGATCAAGGATTTTAATCGCAGGCGATACGCTCGCTCGTATGATCGCGGACGAGAAATATCCTGAGGAACCTTTACAGGCGGTTTCTTCCGACGATCGATGCGATCGAGAAAGCCAGTCCATACGATCGACTATTTTCAAACCATTTCGTGCTCTTTGGTCAGAAGATGTTCTATGTCGACTATGAGATCAACCCGTTTGAAAAAACGCATGGAGTTTTCGTGAATGGGGTATTTACTTCTGGTTCAATCAACGAGGGATTCAAACGATATCTCCGATCAGGATCACGACCACTCGCTATTCGAGACGATCGGCCGATCGAAGCGATGACCGAAAAGGATGTTTCTCTGTTCTGGGAAAGTCTCAGGATTGAAATCGAAAGATTCGAGGAGGAATGAAACATGGCGCTCTTGATCAAGGCAGGCGCGATTCTGTTTTACGTGTTTATGGTGGCCATGAACGGATTGGCCAATGTTCTTCCTTCGGTGGGAAAACGACGGGGGAAGTTTCCGCCGACTATCCGAACCTGTTTACCCCGACGGGATTCACGTTCGGCATCTGGGGGGTGATCTATCTGCTTTTGGGCGGATTCGTCATACATGTGCTGATTGCGAAAGAGAGTGTTGTCACGGATTCTTCTTTCAGGATTCTGATCGGGCTTTTCGCGATCAGTTCGATCTTGAATGTGTCCTGGTTGCTCGCTTGGCATTATGATGCGATACTTTTGTCGGTTCTGATCATGATCGCGTTGCTTGTCGCGGTCGGGCTCGCGTCCTTTTATGCCGAAGCGGGCGGAACGCTTGCCAGAATCGCTTTCGGCACGTATTTCGGCTGGATTTCGATCGCACTGATCGCCAATATGACCGTGCTCCTTGAGAAGATCGGATTCGAGGGGTTTGGAATCGACAAGGTCAACTGGTTGGTCCTGATTCTTCTGATCGGGCTTCTGGTCGGTTTGCTCGTGCTCTTCCGCTTCAGGGATGTGGCCTACGGACTCGTTTTCATCTGGGCTTATGCGGGAATACTCGTCAAACACGTCTCATCGACGGGATGGGATCGTGCCTATCCATCCGCGATTCTCGTCCTTGTCGTCTGTCTGATCGGCTTGTCGGTCATGACGGGCTATGTGTTTTTCACGAACGGTTACGCACTTCACGAAACGTAAAAAAGAGACGAAACTATGCTTCGTCCCAGAATCGTTTCAACAAAAGGCCGAGGTCTTTTCGGTTTTTAGCGAAAACACGCTCTTTCCACTCCGGTGGGAAGAGTTTTTGATAGGAGGACCTTTGGAATCGATCATCGATCAGAACGGCAACCCCCCGGTCCGTTTTCGTTCTTATGACGCGTCCGACGGCCTGAATGACCTTGTTCATTCCGGGATACGTGTAGGCGTAATCGAACCCGCGTTGAAACGTTTTTTCATAGTGTTCGAGCAGTTGATCGTTTTCCCGGTTGATCATCGGCAGACCGACCCCGACGACGATGACGCCGGAAAGCATGTCCCCGATGTAGTCGATTCCTTCCGAGAAGATTCCACCCATGACGAAAAGCGCGATTTTGGTCTTGCCGTCGTTCTGTCTGAAGCGCTCGATCGTTTCGTCACGCAGAAGCGATTGCATGGAAGGTTTTTGAACGATGAGTTCGCCCTGAGTCTTTCCCATGAGTTCCTGATAGACCAGGTTCAGATACGCGTAGGAGGGAAAGAAGGCGATGTAGTTGCCTGTTTTCGCTTCGATGACGGTCAGAATCGTCTCGATGACCTCGGATAAGGATTGTTTCCGATCGGTGTAACGCGTCGAGATGCGGTGCATGATCGCGAGTTTCAAGTGACGGGGATCGAAGGGTGAGCGGATTTTCAGCGTTTCACCGTGTCCACGGGTCAAAAGGGTCTTGTAGTATTCGATCGGGTACATCGTGGCGCTGAAAAAGACCGAACCGTAGCTCTTGTCCAAAAGCGTCCGAAGTAAAAAAGGGCTGGCGTCGAGACAGCGGATGGTGACATGAAGGGTCTCACCCTTCAGATGGTAGTTTGTCAGGTAGTTCTCGTTGTAGAATTCGTGGATCCGGGTAAAAGCCAGAATGAGAAAGTAGACTTCGAGAATCTCGGTCTTTCGTTTGGTTTTGGGGTTTTCCTTGAGCATGTTCTCGATCTTTTTCAGGACGTTCATGATCGTTTCGAAGAGGCTTGAATCGAGCGTTTTTTCCGTTTTGAAAAAGGTTGACGGGATCTCATCTTTGATCGTGTCCATCCGGTCGAGCACTTTTCCTACGGCATAGCGTATGCTCGGCTTGAGTTTCGATGAAAGTCTGCGCACCTGTTTGAAGTCCTCTGAGGAGAGCGTTGCCGAGTACATCTCTCTTGACCGGGGGATCAGGTTGTGCGCCTCGTCGATCAGAAGAAGCGGCCGATAGCCCTCTTCGTCGAAATAGCGGACGAGGTGGGCGCGCGGGTCGAAAACGTAGTTGTAGTCGCTGACGATCACATCGACGAAATACGAGACATAGAGGCTGTATTCGAACGGACAGATCCGATATGTCTTCGCATAGGATTCGATCGTTTTTCGGTCGAGTTTGTCTTCCGTCATGATGATGTCTTTTGTCGCTTCCTGAAGACGGTCGAAGAAACCTTTGGCGTAGGGACAGACATCGGGATTGCACTCGCGTTTTTCGAGAAAGCAGGTCGTGTCTTTCGCCGTGATTTCGAGGATCTTGAGTTTGAGTCCATGTCGATGAAGCGTTTCGACGGATTCAAGTGCGATTTTCTTTCCGACGGTTTTGGCCGTCGCGTAAAAGATCTTCTGTCGTTCGTCCTTGAGCGCTTTGATCGTCGCGAAAAGGGTTGCCATCGTTTTCCCGATTCCGGTCGGAGCGATGACGTATTGCACGTCGTTTTCCGTCATCGCCTGATAGGTCGCGGTCATCATTTCCCTTTGGCCACGCCGATAGTCGGGGTAAGGAAATGACAGATTTTCGATCGAGACGAATTTCTTCCTTTGTAACCCGTAAAGGATATCATACCATTCGAGATAATCCATGATCGAGTCGAAAAAAGAAGTCTCTGAGCTCATGGATCAGAAAAGAGAAAGATTCGTGTCGCTGTTGATCATCGGAAAGCTGTACGTAGGTCAGACGGCCATCGACGTGCGAAGTCGTTTTCGTCATGTACATGTAGGCATACATCTTGAGTTGGGCCAGGTGTTCCTTTTGTACGTGAAGTCCTCATCGAAGATCATGGACCGAGGTGGATTTGATCTCTTCGATGATCGGTTTCCCGTCACGTACCAAAAGACCGTCGATGCGTCCGCTCAACATGATCCTTCGATTCAGATCATCGAATTCGTATGTGATGTGAACTTCCGCCTGATCGTCGGGCTGATAGTGCTGTTGGACGCGTTGGTGGGCTCTCGTGCCTTCGAGAAAGCGAAACGTTCTGGAAGGTTTCGCTGGAAGGTCTCCGCTCGCGTAGAGGAAGGATACGAAGTTCTTGTACGCCGATTCGAATCGATTGCATGGTTCATTCCTTCCGCAAGTTTTCGATGAACAAGGGATGGGGTCGTTTTTCGACCCCACCTGTCTCATCTGATTGCCTGTGTGCTTTTTCGGTTATTTCTTGGGTTTTTTCGGTCTGTCATTGAGACCGATCGCTCCGAAATGGTGAGAAAAGAGTCCGGGTGCGAGAAAGATGACGAGCAGTACGTTCATGAGCATGGCGTCGGTAATGATGTTCGAGGCGAAGATGTTAGCACCGAGTGTGACCAGAACAAGGGAAATCGCAAACCGGATGATGATGTTCTGTTTCGTGGTGGACAGATAACCGCCGACGAGTTCGATGACACCGTGGGTATAGATGATCAATCCGAGCGAGTGAGGGATTACCCCTGGCTGGTCATGAACATGACCGCGACAAGCAAAGCGATGAACAGTTCGATTCCGGCCAAAGTCAGGATGAGTTTCGATTTTCTCTTCTGTATCGTCGGGAAAATCAGGAAAAAAATCAAAGCCAGGATCATGAGTCCGATCGCGACGTTCTTGATGCTTTCTCCGATGTCATCAAAAACGAAGACAATGAGAACTCCGACAACAATTAACAGAATACCTAGCGATCAGGGAAAGGATCGCATTCTTTTCAATTTTTGAATCATGATATCGCCTCCTGGTCTCATTATACCATTTATGATTGCACATCGGGCTATGAATATGTTTCGTAAACCTGCAAAGCGCATTTTTAGGGGTGAACGGTCAAAACCGCGGATCCCTGTGCTATAATTTTTATATACGATGACAAGGAGGGGTTGCGTTGTCCGAAAAGACCGTGATCGAACGAACCGAACGACCCAATACGATCGAAACGCTGAAAAAGGATTTTTCCGCGCTCGGCTTGAAGAAAGACGATCTCGTAATCGTCCATACCTCGCTATCGAAGATCGGTTGGATCAGCGGCGGACCGGTCGCCTATATCGATGCCCTTTTGGAGGTCGTCGGGCCGAATGGAACGATTCTCATGCCGACACAGACCGGAGACAACAGCGATCCGGCCGATTGGGAAAATCCGCCTGTTCCAAAAGATTGGGTACAGACGATCATGCGTACGATGCCGGCTTTCGATGTCGACAAAACGCCGACGCGGGGCATGGGTCGCGTTCCCGAGGTGTTCCGGAAGTATCCCGGTG
Source organism: Acholeplasmataceae bacterium (assembly GCA_018399615.1). Lineage (GTDB taxonomy): Bacteria > Bacillota_I > Bacilli_A > Acholeplasmatales > Acholeplasmataceae > RECG01. The sequence continues at coordinate 26,492 of JAGYNT010000006.1, read as the reverse complement.
CCGTCCGTTCGAATCATCCGATGGATTCGTTTGTCGCGTTGGGAAGAGAGGCCCATGAGGCTGTGCGTGATCACGTGCTTTCACCGGCGTTCGGACTCGATTCGCCTCTCGGATACCTGTATCTCAATCAGGGCAGAATCCTGTTGACGGGCGTAGGATATGAATCGTGTACCGCTCTGCATCTTGCCGAATGTCTCTTTGATTCCGTGCCGGAAAGAAAAATCGGGACGGCGATGATGCATCGAGGAAAAAGAATCTGGCGGACGTTTTCGGATTATGACTATGACAGCGATGATTTTCCCTTGCTCGGAACGGCATACGAGCGTGAACGCGAGGTGCCGATCCATAACGTCGGTATGGCGGAAACACGGCTCATCGATATGACCGATCTGATCGATTTCGCGACGAAATGGATGAGGAAAAATCGAAAAGCGGATTCCATAAAAAGTAAATAGTCGATGATGAATGAAGGCGCGATCATGGTCGCGTTTTTTATGCGCTCGATTTTTCAGGCAAACGCTTGAAAACACTTTCATTGTTAAGATTGCCTTAAAATCGCCTTGTAGCGTTGACATTGAACCGTGACTGTTGTAATCTAATCATAAAATTTCATAAAAGAGGATGGTGGGTTTCATGAAAAAACTTGCATTATTGGTCATGGTTTCACTGCTCGGTTCGATGCTTTTCGCGTGTGAAGAAAGCGGTGATTCCATCAAGATCGGCGTGATCGGTCCCCTGACTGGCGACTACTCGCTCTATGGTGTCGCAGTCGAACAGGGTGCCAAACTCGCCGCCGAGGAAATCAACGCCGCGGGCGGCGTTCTCGATCTCGATCTCGAAGTGATCGCATACGATTCCAAGGGCGATACCGTCGAAGGCGTCAATGCCTACAACCGATTGGTCAACCAGGATAAAGTCGATGCTCTGGTCGGTGGTACGTTCAGCGGTGTCACGCTTGCCATCAAGGACCTGGCGGTCGAAGACGGACTTCCCGTTCTCACACCGACCGCGACGCATCCGAATGTCACGCTCGATGCCGACAACATCTTCAGAGCGTGCTATACCGACAGCTATCAGGGGGCGATCGCCGCACAGTTCACGATCGATACGCTCGGATCTGAAAAGGCCGCCGTCTACTATAACTCGGATGATGCCTATTCCGAAGGTCTCGCGGATGCATTCGTTGCCACCTATGAAGAGGCTTCTCTTGACGTGGACACGTATACGTTCTCACAAGGAACAGACGATTACAACAACGTCTTGACGAATATCGAGGACGACGGAACGTATGACGTCGTGTTCGTTCCCGCCTATGTCGCCGAAGTCGGTGCGATTCTGACACAGGCCGCCTCCTATGATTTCGGTGATACCCTATTCGTCGGTGGCGATGGTTGGGACGGCATCGAAGCGGAATATGCCGAAGTGGTCGAAGGCTATTATTTCGTCAATCACTATGCCAAGACGGATCCGGCGGAAAACGTGCAGGCGTTCGTGTCCAATTACACGAGCACGTACGGTGAGGCACCGAATGCGCTCGCCGCACTCGGATATGATGCCGTTTACGCGCTCGCTGAAGCGATCAAGGAAGCGGGATCGGTGGATGCCGAGGAATTGATCGCGGCACTGGCCGCGCTCGAATATGCCGATGCCGTAACCGGTGCGATCTCATTCGATGAAAACGGTGATCCCGTCAAGGCGATTACGGTCATCAAGGTCGAAGAAGGCGTTCATACCGTCGTGGAAAAGGTTCAAGGATAAGAGAAGACAGAGAAAACGAAACGGGATAGGGGAGGAACTCTCCCCTATTTCCGTACGCTCGAGGTAATCGATTATGAATCTGTTCCTTAAACAATTGATCAATGCACTCAATACCGGGAGTATTTATGCCCTTGTGGCGATCGGTTATACGATGGTTTACGGGATCATCAAGCTCATCAACTTCGCGCATGGCGATGTCATGATGTTCGGGGCATATTTCGCTTTCATTTTCGCGACGATGTTTCCGTTTGATCTGCCCGTACTCCTGATCATCATCATTTCCATGGTTCTCGCGGCGATCATGGGTATCCTGATTGAGAGAATCGCCTATAAACGCTTGCGTAACGCGCCGCGGATTTCCGCATTGATCACGGCGATCGGGATGAGCCTATTTCTACAAAATCTCGCCCTTCTGATTTTCAAACCGGATCCCAAAGTCATGCCGCGGTTGATTTCCCGTGAACAGGTCGACGTTTTCGGATTGAACATACCGATTTTGACGCTTTACACGATCGGCATTTCCCTGACGTTCATGATTCTTCTGACCCTGTTCATCAAGAAAACGCGGCAAGGCAAGGCGATGCGGGCCGTTTCACAGGACCTCGAAGCGGCGAAACTGATGGGAATCAATGTCAATAACGTCATTTCGTTGACGTTCGCGATCGGCAGCGCACTCGGTGCGCTCGGTGGCGTTTTCTACAGCATCTCCTATTCTCAGGTGTACCCGACACTCGGTGTCATGCCCGGATTGAAGGCGTTTGTCGCCGCGGTTCTCGGTGGCATCGGCAACATCGGCGGTGCGATGCTCGGCGGTTACGTCATCGGTGCGATCGAGACGTTTTCCAACGGATATCTTTCAAAGATCTGGCCGAACGCGACGCGTTGGACCGATGCGATCGTGTTTTCGATTCTGATTTTCGTCTTGCTTTTCAAGCCTTCCGGCATTCTCGGAAAGAACACGAAGGAGAAGGTGTAGGGTATGCGAGCATTCATGATCAGACATGACCGACTCCTTTCGGTAACCGTTTTCGTCCTCGGGCTTTTTCTCCTGCTCAATACGTTGATCGAAACGGGCCTTCTCTCGCGCTACTATTCGACGATTCTCATTCTGATCGCCGTCTACATCATCATGGCGACCAGTCTCAACATCGCGACCGGCTTTCTGGGACAACTCGTCCTCGGACACGCCGGATTCATGGCTCTCGGGGCTTACAGTGCGGCGCTTACCGCGATCGCCTTGGAAGAATACGTCGCGAGTCCGCTTGTTCTGTTCATCCTGTCGGCACTGGTCGCCATGGGGATCGCCTTGGTCGCCGGGCTCGTTGTCGGTGGTCCCGCGCTTCGTCTCAAGGGCGATTATCTGGGGATCATGACGCTCGGGTTCGGTGAAATCGTCAAAGTCATCCTGACGAATCTGAAGATTACAAACGGGGCACAGGGGTTGACGGGAATACCGAGAATCATGTCGTTTCCGCTCGCGTATTTCACGATGATCGTCATCGTTCTGATCATCGCGCTTTTCATGAATTCACGGCACGGACGGGCGATCCTGTCGATCAGAGAAGACGAAATCGCCAGTGAAAGCGTCGGGATCAACGTCACCAAGTACAAGATCATCAGTTTTCTCATGGCGGCCATGTTCGGTGGCGTCGGTGGAGCGATCTATGCCTTTCAGGTCGGATTTCTCGCCCCTTCGGCATTCAACTTCATCAAGTCCGTGGACATCTTCGTGATCGTCGTCCTCGGTGGCATGGGCAGTCTCACGGGATCGATCATCGCCGCGACGACACTGACCTTCTTGCCGGAAGTGCTCCGTGATTTTGCGCGTTATCGGTTGCTGATCTATAGCACGCTGCTCATCCTGACCATGCTCTTTCGGCCGCAAGGACTGATGGGGACGAAGGAGATCAGGATATCTCTGATCGCTTTCAAAGATAAAACGAGAAACATATGGCAGGCCATCAAGAGTCAGTATCACAAACTGTTTGCCCGAGGTGAAAGATAGTGTCCGTTCTGGAAGTCAGAGAACTCTCGATCCGATTCGGTGGTTTGTTGGCCGTCGATCGATTCGAACTTGAGATCGGAAAAAACTAACTCGTCGGACTGATCGGCTAATGGTGCCGGGAAGACCACGATCTTCAATCTGCTGACCGGCGTATATAAACCGACCGAAGGGCACACACATTCTGCTCGACGACGGGAAAATCAACAAAAAAAAAGCCCAATGAGATCGTCATGCTGGGCGGTTCACGGACATTTCAAAACATTCGATTGTTCAAGAACATGTCGGTGATCGACAAATATCCGTGTCGCTTATCATAATCGGATGAGTTATGGCGTGTTTGCCGGAATATTGAAGTCCAAGAAATATTACCGGGAAGAAGCCGAGGGAACGAAGATCGCCGTAGGTTGCTCGACGTCTTTCATATGGAAAAGGACAAGGATACTTTGGCCAAAAATCTGCCCTATGGGAAACAGCGCAAGCTTGAAATCTGTCGCACTCGCCACGAGACCCAAGATCCTTCTGCTCGATGAGCCGCCGCCGGCACTGAATCCGCAGGAAACCGAGGGGAACTCATGCGGACGATCCGGTTCATCAGAACCATTTCGATCTTTCGATTTTGCTTATCGAACACGATATGAGACTCGTCATGGGGATTTGTGAGCGCATTGTCGTTCTCGATTATGGTCGAATCATCGCTTCCGGCCTCCCCGCACAATAAGACGACAAGGCCGTAATCAAGGCCTACCTGGGAGAATAGATATGCTTGAGATATCCGGATTACACGTATATTACGGGGCGATTCATGCCGTAAAGGGTGTGTCTTTCAGCGTAAAAAAGGATCGATCGTTTCCCTGATCGGCTCCAGCGGAGCCGGTAAATCGGCGATCCTGAAAACCATATCAATCTCATACCGTCCCAGAGTGGGACGATAACCTTTCTCGATGCCTCGACTGACAGACTATCGGCACACCAGGTCGTCGAGAAGGGGATTTCGCATGTTCCGGAAGGCAGGCGTGTTTTCCCGGGTCTGACGGTTTTGGAAAACCTGGAAATGGGGGCCTACATCCGAAAAGGATCGAAAGAGTACCGGAGGATTTGAAGCGCGTGTTCCCATCGACCGACTTGAAGAAGACGGCAACAACTCGCCGGAACCCTATCCGGTGGGGAACAGCAGATACTCGCCATGGGACGCGCACTGATGAGCAAACCGCAGATTCTTCTGCTCGACGAGCCGTCGTGGGGCTCGCACACCACGTCTGGTCGATCTGATCTTCAGATCATCGAAGAGATCAACCGTGAGTACGACGATCCCTTCTCGTCGAACAGAACGCGAGCAGAGCGTTGAATATCTCCGATTACGGGTATGTCCTTGAAACCGGGAACATACTGACCGAAGGCATCGCCAGGGATCTCCTTGAATCCGAAGGTCATCGAAGCCTATCTCAGCACATGAAAAAACCACTAGCGGATGACTCCGTCACCCTTGAGTGGCTCAGACATTTTAATGAAAACCCGGTTTGAAGTTCCAACGAGTCGTGGGAGCTTCAAAGGCCGGGTTTTCTTCGATTATTATTCGTGATTTCAAGGATCCTTCATTCACCGGTCAGCCGAACCATCCTTGGATGACTCCCTCATCCTTGGGTGACTCCGTCATCCTTGGGTGACTCCCCTCATCCTTGGGTGACTCCTCATCCTTGGATGACTCCCTCATCCTTGGATGACTCCCTCATCCTTGGATGACTCCTCATCCCTTGGATGACTCCCTCATCCTTGGGTGACTCCGTCATCCTTGGATGACTCCCTCATCCTTGGGTGACTCCGTCAATCCTTGGGTGACTCCCTCATCCTTGGGTGACTCCGTCATCCTTAGGTGACTCTGTTTAGGCCGTAGCATACGTGCTGTTTTCCCGTTCCCTGTCGCATCTCGATCATTTTCTCATAGATGTATGGACGTTTGGGCGCGATGACCTTGAAGAGCGCGATACCCATGACGAGACCGCCGATGTGTCCGGCGACACTGATATTCGGGATAGCGAAAGTCAGGACGAGGTTGATGATCATCAGTTGACGGATCCGAACGGATGGTCTGATCGGAAAACCAGGTCGAACGGAGAAACGTCAGCATCAGCAAGCCACCGATAATCCCGAAGAGCGCACCACTCGCGCCGATCGCGTGACCGTCCGCGGATCGCTGAACATGAGGACGAATATGCTCGAAGGAATCCCCGATGCGAAGTAAAAGGACCGTATAGCGAAAGGTCCGACCAGTCGTTCGAGGTGTCGCCCAGATAGTAGAGCACGAGCATGTTGAGGGCGAAATGAAGAATGCCGCCGTGCAGAAACATCGCCGTGATGATCCGGTAAGGTACTCCCGGCCTTCGACGGCCAGAGGATAAAGAGCGCACCGCGCTCGATGAGTATTCGGTTGAAAAACCGCCGGAAAACATGACGACCCGAATACCATGATGAGGTTCAGGACAAGCAACAGCGATGTGATGGGAGCGAACCGGAAAAACAAAGAGACGTCTGGAATCATTCATAGTATCATACCTCGCATGTCATCATTATACAGTCATGCACGCTCATTGGCAAGCCATTGAAATCAAACCTCCAAAGGAAAGGGCATTTTATGGACAATATGTAAAAAATACCCATCATTTACTTTGAAGCCTTATGGTAGAATCCCATCTTTGACAGTTGCACGAAATGATAAAGAGAGATATCCAGCCTTATAAAGCTGACAAATCTCTCTTTTTTGTTTTCAATGTAGCCTTTTCCTGGTACGTTCCCTATTTTTGATCGCTTTGTTCAAAGCCGTGTTATAGTAACTTTCAAGATCGAGGGTTTTACCGAATGTCTTGACGAGGTCCCTAAGCAGTTCGCTATCCGTGTAGAAGCGATTCAAAGACAACCGTTACTCGGATAGACGTTCATGTTTTTAAGTGTCGTGATGATCTCGGATACCGTATATCGATCCCACTCAGTTTCTTTTCAAAATGCGGTAGACGAGCAAGGCGAGAAAGCAGATCGCGAAATAGGCGACTAATCAGCTTCGATCCCTGTAGTGATAGACCGGACAGGCCTTGAAGTTCGTCTTCATGACTCGAAAACAGTCCTCGATTTCCCACCGTCTCTTGCTGGCGAAGGATGTCACGGACATCCTCTTCGAACATGGAGAGTTACGAGACCGTAGAGTCCGTCATACTTCGCTTCGTCCATGATCCTTTCCAGGTTGAGGTCATAGCTCGTCTGGTCGGCATCTTTCCCATCGGATGTTTGGTGCGACGTCGTAACAGATCGTTTGACATCCTGTCCTTTCACGGTATCCACGCGGTGTTCTTTGATCAGCTTGTAGGCTCTCTGGACCTGTTTTTCTCGGATCTTCTGTTGGGATTTCTCGTGCTTTTGGAAAACGTGACGATCAGACGTTGGTGGAAGTCCGTCTTCTTTCTTCGGTCTTCGTGAAGCCCGATGTCCTTGGGGTTGTTGATGGTGAAGGACTTGGAAATAGATGTTCGTATCCGAATCCTTGATCGACGTTATGGCGTCGTCTGTTTGAAGTTTATGGTCCTTGTCATAGTAATACCAGCCGTCATCTTCAAAGATGACCTTTTATAGTCGTCCTTGGCGTCTTGATCGACTGGGTCACGATGAAGTCACGCTTGCTGAACGTATTGAAAAGACGGATATCGCTCGAATTGCAGCCGGCATCTGCGACATAGATGAATTCCGGATACCTTGAAATCCTTGATGATCGTTTTCCATCGCGATGACGTGCTTGTTCTCATTGTCGCTTTCAGGATTGATCTGGAAATACAAAAGTTCCGTCCCCCGTCCATGAAGAGTCCCATCTGAACGATCGGATTGGGGCGATACTCTTTGCTGTTGCCGTAGCAGCGCTATATCATCCTCGAGCTTGGTTTCGAAAAAATAGTTGGTGATATCGTAGTAAGAGATCGTCGTGTTCCGTTTGATCAGGGTTTTACTGCGGTCGTATAGGAAGTGACGTTGATAGGCTTCGAGGTGGGTGCTGATCAGATCCATCGTCTTGAACATGTCCTGTTTGTTGAATTCCCGGTTTTCATAGTAGGTATCGAGGGTGTCATAGGTGCCGGACTTGGATTTGGTCGAGGATGCGGGCATAGGTCAAAAGCGGGTCACGGATTCGGATCATAGGTGATCTTGGTCCCGGACTTGATCGCCTTGAAGAGGCCTTGAGTTCCAGGCCGTGATAGATAATCCTGCAAAGTACCCGATATTCAGAGCTGCGTCCGGGAGATGCGTGCTTCGGACTCTTTGAGATAACCACCCACCTTTTTGATGGGTTTGAACGTCGGAGTTCCCGCTTTCTCTTCCTAAAGTCTTTTTTCTTGCGTAGGCCTTGAATCTTTCGGCGGATCCTTATGATCCTTACGATGAGTTCGCTGTGCTTGCCGAGGTTCTCGAGCCACGGTCTTGACCTTGTCGCCTCTTCTTACGGTTTTGGACAGATAATAGATGGTATCCGACTGTGTTTGGTTGTTACGATCTTCGCAAAACCACCTCATAACACCATCATAGCACAAGGCTACGAAAAGGCCACAATAAAATGAAAATAATTTGACAAAGAAAAAAAAAAGAACCATATACAAAGTATATAATTCTTGGGGTGTGTTAGAGATTGGGGAGGTGTTAACTGTCAAACTTCCGCCTTCGACAGCCAGAGGATAAAAGAGCGCACCGCGCTCGATGAACGATTCGGTTGAAAAACCGCCGGAAAACATGACGACGAATACCATGATGAGGAGTTCCGGGACAAGCAACAACGATGTGATGGGAGCGAACCGGAAAAACAAAGAGAGACGTCTGGAATCATTCATAGTATCATACCTCGCATGTCATCATTATATACAGTCATGAAACTCATTGGCAAGCCATTGAAATCAAACCTCCAAAGGGAAAGGGCATTTTATGGACAATATGTAAAAAATACCCATCATTTTACTTTGAAGCATGGTAGGAATACAAGAGAGATCAAAATGAAAACAAGAAGACATCCATTCATGGAAACAACCACGTTACGTTCAAGGACAAAGCCAAGAAAATCTTGTCGGAAAATATGGCGTTGTCATTCCGCTCATCCTCATTTTTGGAATCATCGTCGGAGCGATCACGTCGATCGCCGATCAGTTTTTCAACGAAACGTTCGTTCGTTCAGGTTCGTATTGGCAGTCGTCGACCCCGCGGCCTCGGCCTCGACCGCGATCCTGATTCCGCCGTCGATCGCGATGATCGTCTATTCGGTCACCAAAATGTATATTCAGCTCGCTCGAAATGAAAAACCGGTAATCGAGGAAACCGTCATGATCGGTTTTACCGAGAAGCCGGTCCGTTCGATCATTTTGCATTTGCTCATGACCATTTTCATCGTGCTGTGGTCCCTGCTTCTGATCATTCCGGGGATCATCAAGTCGTATGCCTACTCGATGAGTTTCTATCTGCTTCTCCGGAAACCGGATCTGAACGCATCGGAAGCGATTGAAATGTCCAAGGAATACACGGATGGACGGAAATCGGATCTCTTCATGCTCGATCTGAGTTATCTGCTCATGTATATCCTCGGTATTTTCACTCTCTTCATCTTATGGCTCTGGATCATACCCAAGCACATGACGGCTCGCACCCTTTATTTCGATGAGATCTATGAAGAAAAGAATCCGGTTAAACCGACACTCGACCTGGATGAAGAGTTTTAATCGATTCGGATTTCCAAGGCTCCCCGCGGGGAGCTTTTTTTGTGTCTCGCATACATTCTTAATATTTTCGTAATAATGAACCGTCACGAAAAAAAGTCACTTCACACCTGCTTTTTTTACATGTGAGCAGGTTGTGTTGTGGTACAATTAAAGAACAGGAATGAGCCCCTGACATCAACGATTATAATAACCATTATAATCGTTGATCGGTTGACAAACGTCGTCATCTTGGTCAAAGGTCCATTCCCAACCATCAAATAGACAGAGAGGTGACACACGTGCATGTCATAAAGAGAAACGGAAAAACGGAAGCGTTCGATCTCGCGAAGATCGCCAACGCCATGCTCAAAGCCTACCGTGAGGTCGGCATATCCTTTACATACGAGGATTGTCTTGAGCAAGCACAGACCATAACGAAAGACTACGCCGAGGACGAGGACATAAGCATCGAACAGATCCAGGATGACGTCGAACGCTATCTCATGAGAACGGGTGAGTTCGATACGGCCAAGGCTTACATCAAATATCGTGAGAGACAAAAAGAGGACCGGGAAAATCCCTGGAGCGACAACGACGACCGTCAGGACATGGTTCTGAGCAAGTATCTGATTCAGGGTGAAGATAAAAAGGATTTCATCAAGCGAATCGCCTTCGGCAAACCGTCTTTGGAAAAAATATTCAGACGAAAGGAAGCCATCTTCGGTGGCCGCAATCTCTACGCCATCGGCCGGGAAGGCAATATCACCGGCAGCAACTGCTATGTGACCCAGGATCCCGAGGACTCCTTGGAAAGCATTTACAAGGTCGACTATCAGATCGCGAGAACCTATAGCTACGGTGGCGGTCAGGGGATGAATTTGTCGAAGATCCGTCCCAAGGGTGCCAAAGTCAACAACAGCAGCAACACGACGCCCGGCGTCATGGTGTTCGCTGAAAAGTATTCGCATACGACACTCAACACGCAACAGGACAATCGTCGCGGAGCGCTCATGCTCGTCTTGAATATCGATCATCCCGACATCATCGATTTCATTACCACCAAACTCGATCTGAACAAGATCAACGGGGCGAACATCAGCATCGCCTTAAAGGATGATTTCATGCAGGCGGTTGAAGAGGATGCGAAGTGGAAGATGCGCTTTAAAACGCCTTACGAAGACATTGAAAAGACATTGCCTGCCAGAGATCTGCTCGAATTGATCGGCTATGCCGCCCATACCATGGGCGATCCGGGTGTGATTTTCATCGATCGGATGAATGACTACCATTTCCTGTCGGAGTACGATGAGATCCGTTTTTCAGCGACGAATCCCTGTGGCGAACAACCGCTCATCGCCCATGGGTCATGCAACCTCGGAAGCATCAATCTGAATGCTTTCGTTCGAAACGCTTTCAAGGAAAATGCCACCTACGATTTCGAACGGTTCGATTATGTCGTTTCGGAAATGATCATCGCCTTGGATGAACTCTTGACGATGCTCGGTGACCGACATGCGCTGCCGGAACAACAGGCACACGTCAAAAAATATCGCGAGATCGGACTCGGAGTCATGGGTATGGCGGATGTCGCCTTGAGCATGCGTCTTCCATACGGAAGCCCCGAGTTTCTGGATTTCCTGGACGTGCTCATGCGCCGCATGATCAACGTCGCAGCCCGCACGACCGCGTTGCAAGCCAAAGAACTCGGAAAGTTCCCGGAATTCGACTATGAGAAAGTGGCGGCGTCCAAGTTCTACAAGACGGCGATCGATCCGGAAACCGATGATCTGATCAAAACGTACGGCATGCGAAACAGCAGATTGCTCAGTATCGCACCGACCGGATCCATCAGCAACATTCTCGGTGTCAGCGGAGGCGTCGAACCCTTTTATCAGATGAATTACACCAGACGCATCGTCAGTATGTTCGATGAAGAGAAGACCATTACCGTATGGGAAAAGACACCGGTCGCGCTTGCGAAAGCGATGAACATCAAACCCGACAAGTTGCCGGATTGGGCGCTCATCACGTCACAGAACATTTCCTTTGAAGATCGGGCGAACGTCCAATCGACGATTCAGAAGTACGTCGATACGGCGATCAGTTCGACTTTCAATCTGGCCAACAGTGCTTCGGTCAAGGATGTCATGGACATCTACACGACGGCTTGGAAGAAAGGACTCAAGGGCGCTACGGTGTTCCGCGATCGCTGTGCGAAGATCGGTATTCTCGCCGGTGTCACAGACCAGACCGAAGACTTGAATCCCGCAACGCCACCGAAACTGTTCGTCGAGGAAAAATGGGAGAACACCGTTTCCGGTGAGGTCAGGGAATACGTCACGACCATCAACGTGCATCCGGGCGGATACGTACCGGAAAAGATCGAACGGGAGCTATGCCCGTTGTGTGGAAGCGTATTGATCAAAAGACAGGGATGCATCCAGTGCAACAATCCGGAATGCGATTACGAGAAATGTGCGATCTAGAACACATGGGATTTCGGGAGAAGTGAAACGCTTCTCCCTCTTTTTTTTCGGAATGACGACAATGATTTTCCCGTGAGACGTGCTGTGATATAATAGGGATGAACGATCCGACTCTTGATAATCGACACACAAAAACCGATGAGGAGAAAACCAAAATGATGTTCTATATCGTATTGTTGGCCGTTGTGCTCGTGACCCTGTTCATTTCACTTGAAATTCGGAATCGACCACTCGAAGCCATGTTTTTGAAGGCACTCGCGAGTTTCGGATTCATCATGGTGTTCGCATACGCCTTTTATCAATACTTCAACGCGAGCTATGAATCGATCTGGCCGGTATCATCGGATACCGTCGGTATCAAAATCGCGGTTCTGTTTCTGCTCGGACTCGTTGCCGGACTGATCGGGGATCTCATTCTCGCTCTTCGGCCTTTGCAGAAAAAGGAGGTCGAATCGGTGATCATCATCGCCGGGATCGTCGCCTTTTCCATCGGACACATCTTTTACTACAGCGGACTTGTCATCATGCATGAGTTCAGCGTCCTGCCGATTCTCTTTTCGCTTGCCATAACGCTTTTCATTCATATCATGAGCAAGCGGTTGGGTTTCAAGATGGGAGCCGCAAAAATACCGGCTCTGATCTACTCTTTTCTGATCTTTCTCATGGTCGGCCAAGCGCTTGTCAACGGTATTTTCATCGGGTTCGACACGTATGTTGCCGTTCTTTCGACGGGCGCGATTCTCTTCGCCGTCTCGGACTTGATTCTGGCACCGATCTATTTTCGCAACGATTCAAGGAAAGGCATGGTCGTTTTGAATCTGTCGACCTATTATGCCGCGCAGTTGCTGATCGCGCTTTCGATCTATTTTTTATAAGGAAACGGGGGACAAAAACGATGTGCGTATTCTGTGAAGCATTGAAGGACAAACGCCGCATCATCGGTGAAAACGAACACGCTTTTTCAATCTATGATCGCTATCCCGTCAACGAGGGACACGCCCTGATCATGCCGAAGAGGCACGTCAAATCCTTTTTCGATCTCGATCAGAACGAAATCAACGACATGTTCGCACTCGCAAAAAAGATCAAGTCGACGATCGATCACGACTATCATCCGGACGGATACAATCTGGGGATCAATGACGGCATCTGTTCCGGTCAGACCGTCATGCACGTCCATCTTCACCTGATTCCGCGGCATGAAGGTGACGTCCCCGATCCGACCGGTGGCGTGCGTGGTGTCATTCCATCCAAGAAGACCTATTGATTCAAAATAGCGGTTCTTTTTAAGGAATGGGGTTGTACTTTTCAAGTGCTTGGAGTATACTGTAGATAAGTGAATCGGATGGTTTGGTGTCAGATGACATAACAGGGAATCGAGTGCGAAACTCGAGCTGTCCCAGCAACCGTGATACGGACGAAATGCATAGCCACTGCGAATACGTGGGAAGGCGCAAAGTAGGATGATGTTAAGCCGGGAGACCTACCAGGTCCATCCAAAATATGAAGTCGTCTCCTGGGTCAGAGAAAGGCGTAAGCCATTTTCTTTTTGTCCATGCCCGGTGAGGCATGGACTTTTAATTTGCAAAGGAGAACGCATGAAGAAGTTTTGGCTTGTCGCAGTATGTGTTTTGGGGTTGACGCTCATCTCTGGGTGTAGTGAGGTCGATCCGAGTGACGATGATCAGACGATCAAAGTCGAGGTCATGAACGTATCGGAAGACGTGCTCTATGACGAAACACTCGTCGTTTCCGGAGAACCGGAACACGTTCTGGATATCTTGGACGAACGGATCGATCTCGATTACACGGTTTCCGAGTACGGGGCTTTCGTCAAAGGCGTGGCGGGTCATTATCCGCTTGAATCCGATGTCTCATACAACTATTATTTCCGGATCATGGTTGACGGTGTCTCAAGTGATGTCGGGATCGATGCCATCGATTACGTCGACGGCATGACGATCACGTTCGTCGAGACGACAATGCTCGATGACGTCGATCAGATGGTCGACCAAGTCATCTACCGTTTCATCGACCGTCATCTGCCGACCTATGTCAACGATGAGAACGTTCAACACGATGTCCTGATCGCGCTTTATCAGCTCATGGCTCACGGCTATGTGTCGGTTGATTGGGAGAATCTGATCGAAACCGAAGAAAACTTGGATTTCAGTCTTGAAACGATTTCCGAGACATTCAAGACGGCGATCTATCAGACCGTTCGTTCCTTGGATACCCGTGATACGCTCGAAGCGATGGAATCATTCGAAGCGACCAATCATTACGATGCCGTATCGCAGTCCATCGGCCTTTCGATGCTCGGAAGCGATTCCTTGAAAAGAGCTTTGTTAAAGGATGTTCTTATCAATGATGAACCCCAGTTTCTTGATCCCGACCTTGTCGGCATGATCTATTCGGCATTGAGTTTCCACCGGGATGACGATGACGTTTTGGCCTATGTCGATGACATGAACGCCTATATCAACGATCAGACGAACGAAGAGGGCATCGTTTCCTGGGGGAATCCCAATTCCGCTTCGACGGCACTCGTCATCACCGGGCTCGTCGCTCAGGGATACGATCCCAGAGAGATGGAAGCCGATCTGATCGAAGCGCTTCTCGCATATGAAGTGGAAGGTGCGTTCAAATGGAAGTCCTCCGATGAAGAGGCGGATCTGGCATTCTCGACACCTCAGGCATTCGCGGCGCTCGTCAGCTACAAGCTCTACAGGGATACCTGGGAGAATCCGCCTTTCAACCTGTTCGATTGAAAAACGTTCAAGGGAAACGAAACCATGAAAAAAACGGCCATCAAAATCCTGATCACAGTCGTCGTGCTCGTCCTGTCCTATCTGTTCATTACGGTTTTCATGGTCGACAACCAGGCCGAAAGGGATGGTGAAATCGACCTTGAGATCCTGGATTCGGACGATACGTTGCTCTACACGGGCGACCTCGTCTATAAAAAGGGCGATACCTTTTTCGATGTGCTTGACAGACACTTCGATCTCACGTGTGCGACGCGTACGTACCAACCGGATCCGACCTGTTCCTATACGTTTCACGGCTATACGTTTCACGGTATCGCTTATCAGGGTCACGTCTTGCTCGGTCTCGAAGGCGATGATTTCGCATTGATGACGGATTGGCGTCACACGTTTCTCGCCATCGAGCTTTTCGATGGCGAAACATACGACTTCGCCACGGAGGGCATATCCAATGTGCCCTATGAAGATTATGTGGGCGTACGCATCACCGTCCGCGAAGCGAGGGAGGGAGCCTCATGAACCATGTCCATCGTACGATCAAGGATGTCGTCCTGGTTTCGATCTGCGCATCCGTTCTTTTCGTGCAACAACTCGCGCTCGCTTTTTTACCGAACATTCAATTCACCGTCATGCTCGTGATTCTCTATACGCGTATGCTCGGTTTCAAAAAGACGGCATTGATCATCCTGGTTCACGTCATCGCCGTCAACCTTTTTTCTCCGATGGGGCCGACTCTTCCGGTGTTCTTCCCGGCCATGCTGATCGCCTGGATGATCATTCCCGTCACCCTCCAGACAATCTTCAGACGCATGCACGGCACGCTTTCTCTTTCCATTTACGCGTTCTTTTTCGGGTTCGTCTACGGGTGGGTTTTCATTCCGTTCGCGATCTTTTTGACGGATGCTCCGTTCCAAGCCTATCTTTTGACGGATCTGCCCTTTGAAATCGTCATGGGTGTCAGCGGCTTTCTGACAACCTTTTGGCTTTATGAACCGCTTCAAGCCGTATTCAAACGAGAAAAGGCCGCGTTCTATGAACAAAAACCCCTAAAGGGCAAACACACTCCTCTGTCTTCCTGATTCGTCGCTTTTCGTATTCTTTTGACCGCATTTTTACGTCTCATACGTTTACGAACATGGAATACGTGATATAATCGTCATAAGAAGTTGCCACAGGCAATGAAGGAGGAAGTGAAATGAAGCGCATGATTATCGCGACCGATTCATGTTCGGATCTATCCGCTCAACAAGTGGAATCCATGGATCTGAAGGTCATCCCCCTCTCGCTTGAGATGGAAGGTAAAACCTATTTTCACCATCCCGATGAACGTGAACTCGAGATCAAAGGGTTCTATCAGTCGCTCAGAGAAAAGAAAGTAGCGGTCACGTCATTGATCAATGTCGGACAGTTTTTGGATTTCTTCGAACCGATTCTCAAAGAAGGCCACGACATTCTTTATATCGGATTCTCATCGGCGCTCAGTGGGACGTTTCAATCGGCTCAGATCGCGGCGCGTGAACTGAAGGACAAATATCCGGATCAAAAACTTCTCACGGTCGATTCACTCTCGGCATCCGCCGGACAGGGACTTCTTGTCTGGAAGGCATACGAAGAAAGCCGGAAGGGTCTTTCGATCGAAGAGGTCGCCCGATTCGTCGAAGAAACGAAACTCAAGATCTGTCATCTGTTTACGGTCGCCGAGCTCGGCACACTCAAACGCGGCGGCAGATTGAGCAGTACCGCCGCCTTTGCCGGCACGCTCCTCAAAGTCAAACCGATTCTGCACGTGAGTGACGAAGGCAAGCTCGTCCCGCTGATCAAAGTGAGAGGACGCAAATCATCACTGGCCAAAATGGTCGAACTCATCACCGAGTGCATCGAAAGACCGGAAGATCAGACGATGATCATTTCCCACGGGGATTGTCTCGAAGAGGCACAGCAGGTCGGTGACATGATCAAAGAACAAACCGGTGTGAAAGAAATCATCTATAATCCGATCGGGCCGATTATCGGTGCGCATTCCGGTCCCGGTACGATTGCCGTTTTCTTCAAAGGGAAGAAAAGATAAAGCGCATGACAAGGCTCCTGACCAGAGCCTTTTTTGTATTCTGAAACTGTCTTGATGACAGAAGTGTTATAATGTGAGTAACAAGTCATGAAAGGAATGGTCGATGTGAATCGAATATTCGAAGCACAAAAAACGTTTTTTGGAACCGATCAGACGAAATCCTATGAATTCAGACGAAAACAGCTCGCCAAACTGCGCGAGGCGATCATCGAATATCAGGATGAAATCGAACGGGCGTTGTACGCGGATCTTCACAAATCATCGTTTGAAGCTTATACGACGGAAGTGGGATTCGTTTTGAAATCTCTTTCGATCGCCGAGAAAAAACTGAAAAAATGGATGAAGACCAAACGTGTCAGAACACCCTTCTATCAACTCGTTACCGCGTCATACATTCAACCCGAACCCTACGGGAACACGCTTGTCATCGGACCTTACAATTACCCTTTTCAACTCGTGATCGAACCGTTGATCGGTGCGATAGCCGCAGGCAATACGGCAATCATCAAACCGAGCGAGTTCACGGTTGAAACGGAACGCGTGCTCAAACAGATGATCAACGAAACGTTTCCGGAATCCTATGTTCACGTCGTTACGGGTGATCAGGAAGTGACGTCGTCGTTATTGGATGAGCCCTTCGACTACATCTTCTTTACCGGAAGCACGCGCGTCGGACAGATCATTTACCGCAAGGCGAGCGAGCACTTGACCCCAGTGACACTCGAACTCGGTGGGAAGAGTCCGACGATCGTCGACTCGTCGGCGAATCTCAGGGTCACCGCGAGGCGTATCGTTTTCGCGAAATTCATCAATGCCGGTCAGACCTGTATCGCACCGGATTACGTTTACGTGCACGAATCGGTTGAAAAACCGTTGATCGAAGAACTGAAGAAAGCGATCGAAGCCTTTTACAAAAACGAGGAAGATCTCGCACATATCGTCAATGACCGACATTTCGATCGCCTGCGGAAACTGATCGATTCGGATAAGGTCGACTACGGAAATGTCTGCGATCCCAAAACGAGACGAATCAGTCCGACGATCATGACAAACGTAGTTTGGGAAGACGACGTCATGAAAGAGGAGATATTCGGACCGATTTTACCGATCATGACGTTTACAAAGATTTCCGACGTGATCGAACTTTTGAAGACAAAAGAAAAACCACTCGCCCTCTACGTCTTTTCCAACGACAAATCGGTCACGGACGCATGCTTCAATCGTCTGTCTTTCGGTGGTGGGGCGATCAATGACGCTCTCATGCACGTCAGCAACCCGAATCTGCCGTTTGGCGGAGTCGGGATGAGCGGAATCGGAACGTATCACGGCTACCACAGTTTCAAGACATTCTCACATATGAAGAGCTACGTCAGGAAACGCGTGTTCATCGATCCGCCCATTGCCTATCCGCCCTATGGCAAGAACAAGGAACGCATGATACGAAAAATACTCAAATGAAACAGAGCGTACCCGAACGACGGGTACGCTCTTTGATTATGTGAAAATTTTGACATTTCGTTTGAATTGCAAATGATTTGAAATCGAAACAAATATTCAATAGAATGAGACTAACAAAATAGGAGGTTTGACCATGAAAAAAACATTTCTTTTGTTTACATTACTCGCTTTGGTAGTTACGCTTGTTGCTTGTACCGATCCGATCGAATCGGATGACCCCGAAATCGAAGATCTCGTCGATACGGCCATCGCCGCCGGTGATTTCGAGACGTTGGTCGCCGCCCTCGTGGAAACCGAACTCGATGCCGCCTTGCGTGGGGAAGGACCCTTTACCGTTTTCGCACCGAACGATGATGCCTTTGTGGCCCTTCTTAGTAAGACTTTGACTTGTACTTGAGAAGAACTCTGGCACTGAGAGGCCCTCTCGGAGCATTCTTCTTTATCACGTCATACAGGAGAAGTCTTAGCCGCGGACACATCATCTCTTCCCGCTCCGTTCGAGATCGAGACTCTGGCGGGTGAAATACTTTCGGTCGGCAGCGTAATCGACGGTGATGTCTTCATCAACGATGCCAGGTCGTCTGACCGACATCGAAACGAGTAACGGCGTGATGCGTCATCGACTCCGTGCTGCTGTTGCCCGGAAGAAGAACCGCTTGATGCGTCGATACGGCCATCGCCGCCGGTGATTTCGAGACGTTGGTCGCCGCTCTCGTGGAAACCGAACTCGATTCTGCCTTGCGTGGTGAAGGACCCTTTACCGTATTCGCACCGAGCGATGATGATGCCTTTATGGCCCTTCTTGGTAGACTCGACATGACGGCAGAAGAAGAACTTCTGGCACTCGAAGGCCTTCTCAGACATTCTCCTTTATCACGTCATACCGGAGAAGTCTAGCCGCGGATGTCATCTCTTCCGCACCGTTCGAGGTCGAGACTCTGGCGGGTGAAATGCTTTCGGTCGACGTAATCGACGGTGATGTCTTCATCAACGATGCCAAGGTCGTCCTGACAGACATCGAAGCGGATAACGGCGTGATCCACGTCATCGACTCCGTGCTGCTGTTGCCGGAAGAAGAACCGCTTGATCTCGTCGATACGGCCATCGCCGCCGGTGATTTCGAGACGTTGGTCGCCGCCCTCGTGGAAACCGAACTCGATTCTGCCTTGCGTGGGGAAGGACCCTTTACCGTATTCGCACCGAACGATGATGCCTTTGTGGCCCTTCTTGGTGAACTCGACGCAGCGGCAGAAGAACTTCTGGCACTCGAAGGACTCTCAGACATTCTCCCTTTATCGTCATACCGGGAGAAGTCCTAGCCGCAGATGTCATCTCTTCCGCACCGTTCGAGGAGGTCGAGACTCTGGCGGGTGAAATGCTTTCGGTCGACGTAATCGACGGTGATGTCTTCATCAACGATGCCAAGGTCGTCCTGACCGACATCGAAACGAGTAACGGCGTGATCCACGTCATCGACTCCGTGCTGCTGTTGCCGGAAGAAGAACCGCTTGATCTCGTCGATACGGCCATTTCCGCCGGTGATTTCGAGACGTTGGTCGCCGCCCTCGTGGAAACCGAACTCGATGCCGCCTTGCGTGGGGAAGGACCCTTTACCGTATTCGCACCGAACGATTGATGCGTGCCTTGGCCCTTCTTGGTGAACTCGACATGACGGCAGAAGAACTGGCACTCAGAGCCTCTCAGACGTCTCCGCGCTATCGTCATACCCAGGAGAAGTCTAGCCGCGGATGTCATCTCTTCCGCACCGTTCGGTCGAGACTCTGGCGGGTGAAATGCTTTCGGTCGACGTAATCGACGGTGATGTCTTCATCAACGATGCCAGATCGTCTGACCGACATCGAACCCGGATAACGGCGTGATGCGTCATCGACTCCCGTGCTGCTGTTGCCGGAAGAAGAACCGCTTGATCTCGTCGATACGGCCATCGCCGCCGGTGATTTCGAGACGTTGGTCGCCGCCCTCGTGGAAACCGAACTCGATGCCGCCTTGCGTGGGGAAGGACCCTTTACCGTATTCGCACCGAACGATGATGCCTTTGTGGCCCTTCTTGGTGAACTCGACATGACGGCAGAAGAACTTCTGGCACTCGAAGGACTCTCAGACATTCTCCTTTATCACGTCATACCGGGAGAAGTCTAGCCGCGGATGTCATCTCTTCCGCACCGTTCGAGTCGAGACTCTGGCGGAATTTGCATGCTTTCGGTCGACGTAATCGGACGGTGATGTCTTCATCAACAGATGCCAAAGTCGTCCTGACCGACATCGAAACGAGTAACGCGGCGTGATGCGTCATCGATTCCCGTGCTGCTGTTGCCGGAAGAAGAACCGCGATGCTCGTCGATACGGCCATTTCCGCCGGTGATTTCGAGACGTTGGTCGCCGCCCTCGTGGAAACCGAACTCGATGCCGCCTTGCGTGGGGAAGGACCCTTTACCGTATTCGCACCGAACGATGATGCCTTTGTGGCCCTTCTTGGTGAACTCGACATGACGGCAGAAGAACTTCTGGCACTCGAAGGCCTCTCAGACATTCTCCTTTATCACCGTCGCCTGCAGAAGTCTAGCCGCGGATGTCATCTCTTCCGCACCGTTCGAGTCGAGACTCTGGCAGGTGAAATAACTCTACCGGTCGACGTAATCGACGGTGATGTCTTCATCAACGATGCCAAGGTCGTCCTGACCGACATCAAGAACGAGTAACGGCGTGATCCACGTCATCGACTCCGTGCTGCTGTTGCCGGAAGAAGAACCGCTTGATCTCGTCGATACGGCCATTTCCGCCGGTGATTTCGAGACGTTGGTCGCCGCCCTCGTGGAAACCGAACTCGATGCCGCCTTGCGTGGGGAAGGACCCTTTACCGTTTCGCACCGAACGATGATGCCTTTGTGGCCCCTTCTTAGTGAACTCGACATGACGGCAGAGGCTTCTGGCACTCGAGAAGGACTTTCTCTCAGACATTCTCGCTATCGTCATACCGGGAGAAGTCCTAGCCGCGGATGTCATCTCTTCCGCACCGTTCGAGTCGAGACTCTGGCAGGTGAAATGCTTTCGGTCGACGTAATCGACGGTGATGTCTTCATCAACGATGCCAAGGTCGTCTGACAGACATCGAAGCGGATAACGGCGTGACCCGCGTCATCGATTCCGTCCTTTTGTTACCGGTAACCGAATAAAGACCACGCACGGATTATTTCATCAGCCCTCTTGTGACTGTTGTCATGAGAGAGGTTTTGTCTTGACGTGACCTTGAATTCAGAAGAGTGTTGTTTCAATAGGGAAATCCATACGTGTTATAATGGATTCGTACATGCCTGATGTTTGCAGGCGAGAATTTATGGATTATAAACGACAGAAACCAACAACCTTTGGATCGAAACGAACTCTTCACCGTACTGAAATTGGGATTCATCACATCTTTTTCAGTGGCCTTCTGATCGAGTGCGTTCACGTTGGTCACCACCTATACTCTACATGATTTTCAATTATACTGGATAAGTATTCATCCTGTTGGCGCGCTATCTGGCAGATCGAATAAGAAACAGTTATCGGGAAAAACACGACCTTTACCCGATCTTGTCCGTCTTGTTCTGGTTATTCGCGTTCTATCTGATGTTTTCGACATATTACCTCGGAATATTGTATATGGCGGATCTGATCAATATCGAGAACATCGGGTTCGCATTGGACCCGAAGCGACACTTCGGTTTCTTGTGGCCGCTTCAAAGCGGATATTTTCAAGTGAACAACCTTTTGGACGTCTTGCTCTTCGTTTTGAACGTCGTATTGGCGTATCGTTTCGCGAAGTAAGCGTTTTAGAAGGATTATGACTTTAAATAACGGATAAAATTGTGTATAATGATTATGGTCATAAGACAATCAATCACATGAAATGAACAAAGGAGAGAAACATATGCCATTCATTAGTGATATTTACGCACGCGAAGTCCTCGACTCGCGTGGAAACCCAACGGTTGAAGTCGAAGTTTTCACCGAATCCGGTGCTTTCGGACGTGCAATCGTACCTTCCGGTGCTTCGACCGGTGAACATGAAGCCGTTGAACTGAGAGACAAGGATAAGAAGCGTTATCTCGGCAAGGGCGTACTCAATGCCGTCAAAAACGTCAATGAAGTCATTGCTCCGGAACTGATCGGTTTTGACGTCACCAATCAAGTCGGTGTCGATGAAACGATGATCGAACTCGATGGTACCACGAACAAAGGCAAGCTCGGTGCGAACGCGATTCTCGGCGTATCGATGGCTGTCGCCAAGGCTGCCGCCGATTTTCTTGGTGTTGAACTCTACAATTATCTGGGTGGATTCAATACGAAACAGTTGCCCGTACCGATGATGAACATCATCAATGGCGGATCACACGCCGACAACAATGTCGACTTCCAGGAATTCATGATCATGCCGACCGGCGCGAAGAGTTTCAAGGAAGGGCTGCGCATGGGCGCCGAAGTCTTCCACAACTTGAAACAAGTGCTCAAGGCCAAGGGATACAACACCGGCGTCGGA
This sequence comes from Acholeplasmataceae bacterium, assembly GCA_018399615.1. GTDB lineage: Bacteria > Bacillota_I > Bacilli_A > Acholeplasmatales > Acholeplasmataceae > RECG01. The sequence goes on along the minus strand of JAGYNT010000006.1, from coordinate 3,695 downwards.
GATGAAGGCGGATTCGCTCCGAATCTTTCCTCGAACGAAGAGGCACTGCAAGTCATCATCGAAGCGATCGAAAAGGCCGGCTATGAACCCGGTAAGGACATCCATCTCGCGATGGACGTCGCTTCTTCCGAATTTTACAACAAGGAAACGAAGAAGTACGTACTCGCCGGTGAAGGAAACAAGGAACTTTCGAATAAAGAACTCAGCGATTTCTATGCCGAACTCGTCGAAAAATATCCGATCATCTCGCTTGAAGACGGTCTCGATGAAAACGACTGGGAAGGTTGGAAGTATCTGACTGAAAAACTCGGCAAAAAGATCCAGCTCGTCGGTGACGACCTGTTCGTAACCAATACCGAACGTCTCGGCCGAGGCATTGCGGAAGGTATCGCGAATTCGATTCTCATCAAGGTCAATCAGATCGGTACGCTCACGGAAACGTTCGATGCCATCGAGATGGCCAAACGTGCCGGGTATACGGCTGTCATTTCGCACCGTAGCGGTGAGACCGAAGATACCACGATCGCCGATATCGCCGTCGCGACCAACGCCGGTCAGATCAAGACGGGTAGCGCTTCGAGGACCGATCGGATCGCGAAATACAACCAGTTGTTGCGGATCGAAGATCAACTCGGTTCGAGTGCGCAATTTCTCGGAAAAAACACGTTTTACAACTTGAAGTAAGTGTCATCATGAAATCCAGGGCTAGTGACGCATACGTGACTAGCCTTTTGTTTTTGTGTGAAACGTCTTGCTTTTTGTGATATGATATGTATGAAACACGTATTTGGAAAGGATTATATGAACACACCCTATATCAAGTTCTACACGGACAAAACGCAACGCATTCATCGTGACGAACTCCAGGCCTATGACTTGGAAAACGCTTCTTACCTCGTCTACGATGAACCCTATTACCACCTTCAGGCGGATATTCTGATCGGACGGCTCGACCATAAGCGGTCGTTCGGCTTTTTACGACAGGAAGAAGATGACGTCTACATCGAAGGCGACGATCTCAAAGACGCGATGCACGACGATATCGTGCTGGTCAAGGATGGATCGCAGCCCAAAGTCGTTCAGATCATCGAACGGGCGCTCAAGGTCGTCATCGCGACGGTCAAGAGTGGGAAAAAGGCTTGTATCTGGAGCCGGACAATGTATGTGGGATCGGCCGGTTGCGATCACGTCGTTCCGAACGGCTTGCCGAAGGTCGTCCATCTGGACGTACTTTCAATCGAAGCGTCGAAGATTCAAACGGTCAACTGAAAGAGATCATCGGTCACGTCCATGATCCGATATCGAACGCGATTAAGATCGCAGCAGTTACGATTGGCCCAAACGGTTTTCCGAAGAGGTGCTCTTGGAACTCAAAGCGATCGATGCCGACCGGAAAATCGAAAGACTCGATCTGAGAGACAAACTCATCGTTACCATCGATGGTGCGGATGCGAAGGATCTGGATGAGCCAGATCGAGTCTCGAAATCAAGGATGGAAACTACCACCTCGGCGTTCACATTGCCGATGTCAAGTCATTACGTTCGTCCGAACACACGGCTCGATGAAGCCGCCTATGAAAGAGCGACAGCGACGAGCGTCTATCTTGCCGATCGGGTCATTCATGCTGCCCCATTATCCTTTCGAACAACCTGTGTTCGCTCAATCCGCATGAAGCGAAGGCCACGCTTTCCTGTCGAATGGTCATCGACCAGGCGGGTAAAGTCATCTCGCATGCGATCGACTCGGACGCTCATCGAAAGCAAGGTCCGACTTGAATTACAAGGAAGTCAATGAGTGTTTTCGAGGAATGGGACTTTGACACTTTCTCGAACCAGCGGTCGAGACGTACTCGTGCACATGAATGAACTCTCGAACATCCTGAAGATGGTCAGGCGCAAGCGTGGCGAAATCGAATTCGAAAGCAGTGAGATCGGATTTCTCGTGGATGACGACGGTCGAGTCAAGGATGTTTATGAACGGACGACCGGCGACGCGGAAGAACTGATCGAATCGTTTATGCTGATCGCCAACGAGACGGTCGCTTTTCACTTGCACCATGCCGATCTTCCGGCTCTTTACCGCATACATGAGAAACCGGATCTCGATAAGATCAAACAAGCCTTGCTGACCATACAGAAACTCGGATTCACCGTGCCGAAAAAGCGACTGGGGTCGCCGAAGGAATTGCAGAAACTGACGAAGCAGTCGGCGATGACGCCTTATGGCCCGATCGTTCACATGCTGTTGCTACGGTCCATGCAGAAGGCGAAATACAGCGACAAGCTCGATATCCACTATGGGCTCGGAGCACGCCACTATACGCATTTCACGTCGCCGATCAGGCGATATCCCGACCTGATGATTCACCGGTTGATCCATACGTTCGTCCTGAACGAATCAACGCATTATGCCAAGGACATGTCTCGTTATGCGCACCTTCTGGGCGAGGTCGCGAAACACACGTCCGATCAGGAACGGAAAGCGGTCCAGATGGAACGCGACGTCGCCAAACTCAAGAGTTGCGAGTACATGAAGGACCGGGTCAACGACCGTTTCATGGCGACCATTACGCAGATGATGACGACCGGCATGTTCGTTCGACTCGAGAACGGTATCGAAGGTTTCGTTCCACTTCGCAATCTGAAAGGTTATTTCCGTTATGACGAAGCCCGTCTGGCCTATGTCGCTCACCGGGGGACGTCCTATCGTCTGGGTGACCGTGTCAAAGTCGAACTCGTCAGCGTCGACATGATGACAAGAAAAATGGACTTCATCATCATTTCCAAGAACAAAGGGAAAAAAAAGAAGACAAGGACATAGTCTATGAAGATCATGACGCAAAACAAGAAGGTCTACCACGATTATTTCATCGAGGATACGTATGAAGCGGGAATCAAGCTCGTCGGAAGTGAGATCAAGTCCATTCGTTTGGGCAAGGTCAACTTAAGCGACGCTTTCGTGACGTTTCGGGCTGGGGAAGCCTATGTTTCCAACATGCACATTTCGAAGTACGCCTTCAGCAATCAATTCAATCACGATGAAAAAAGAACGCGAAAACTGCTCTTGCATAAAAACGAGATCACGAAGCTGTTCAGCCGGACACGCGAGCAGGGCTATACGATCATCCCCTTGAAGGTTTATCTCAAGGACGGGCTCGCCAAGGTCGAGATCGGTCTTGCCAAGGGTAAGAAGACCCACGACAAGCGTGAAGCCTTGAAAGAGAAGGATCAGGAACAGAGGATGAAGAAAATCTTGAAACACAGGTGATCGGATGAAAACCAGAATCGGGTTGGCACTCGGCGGTGGTGGCGCACGCGGCAGTTATCAGATCGGTATTCTGCGGGCGCTTGAGGAAAAGAACGTGCTCAAGGAAATCCATCACGTGTCGGGGACATCGATCGGAGCGATCAATACGCTCATGGTAATGGCTCGGTTGAGCTATGATCGGATGATTGATATCTGGAAAAAGATCGATAATTCGGGGATTTACGGCGATGGTGTCGATCGCTTCAAAAAGGACCGTCTCGGTTTTTTCAGCTTGCAGGATCTCTACGAGTCGCTCATGAAGGAAATGACGTTGAGCGAGATCCGCGAAAGCAACGTGCAGGGATATGCCACCGCCGCGAAAATCCGAAAGGAATCCCTGATCGAGCAAGTCATGTTCAACCGCATGAAAAAGAAGGTCTTCGACCTG
>JAGYNT010000059.1 GCA_018399615.1 Acholeplasmataceae bacterium | reverse complement strand
ATCTCGAAAGTGAGGACTTCACGCGGTTCGGAGGCGGATATGCCGTGTCGTTCCAAGGCGAAAACGAAGAGATCATGGATGCCGTCGAGGACCTCGTGTTGGCGGCGATCGTCGCCGTTCTGCTCGTCTACATGATCATGGCGATCCAGTTCCAGTCACTTGCCTATCCTCTCATCATTCTCGGAACGATTCCGCTCGCGTTTACCGGCGGTCTGCTCGCGATTCTCGTCACGAACGCCTACTTGAGTCTCGTATCGCTCATGGGGATGATCATCCTGATCGGGATCGTCGTCAACAACGGCATCGTTCTGATCGACTACATCAACAAGTTGCGTGAAAAGGGCTATACGATCGAAAAGGCCATTATCGAAGCCGGCAAGACGCGCTTGCGTCCGATTTTCATGACGGCACTGACGACGATTCTGGCACTTCTGACGCTCGCTTTCGGTTTCGGTGAAGGCGCGGAACTCCTGCAACCTATGGCGATTACCGCCATCGGCGGTCTGATCTACGCGACGATCCTGACGCTCGTCGTCGTGCCGACGGTCTACGCGCTCATGAATAACAGGAAAATGAAAGTCGAGGCTTCGGAACATGTCGACGACTAAAGAGAAAATCATCGAAGCCACGGTTGATTTCTTCAAGGAACAGGCGCACTACGAACAGATTACGCTGACGAAAGTCGCGAAGCGCGCCATGATCGGCAAGAGTACGGTCTACGAACACTTCGAAAGCAAAGAAGCCTTGATCGAGGAAACGTGTTCCTACATGCTCGAGTCCTATGCGCGAACCCTCTTCGAACCGCTTGAGATCGAATCCTTTTCGAGCGCGTTCCGGGAACAGATCGAGCGCATTCTCACGGTCATGAAGGACGCTCAGGCCGTCGTCGATGTCCTGTTCAGTCATAAACAGGGGTTGATGATCCCCCTTGATTCGAAAACGCTCGAAGCACGTGCCAGGGCGCTCAAGGCGCGCATGAACGAACGATTCGAAATGATTTTCAACCAAGGACGTGCGGAAGGGCGGTTCAGCCTTATGAAGGATTCGAATGTCCGTTTCGTCATTTCCGCGATCATTTCCGGGCTGCTCTATCAGTATGTCAACGACGAGATGGATCTGTCCAAGAAACAGCTGCTCGATCTGATCGAGCAGGAGTGCGTTCGGGTTCTCGAAGGCTGAACGTCCGCAGGATGCACAACAGTATGATCCAAGGCTCTTGGACCGAATCGGTTCAAGGGCTTTTTCTTGATGTTTTAAAAAATCGCGGCGGATCGTTTCCTATGCGATTATGCTTGACAAACACCTGTAATCGTGCTAATATGAAAATGAAATTAAGGCATACCATAAAATAAGGAGATAAAGACATATGTTGACTTGGTTTATCGGATTGGATCCTTGGATCCAGGCACTCCTTGGAACGATATTCACGTGGGGTATGACAGCACTTGGGGCTTCGCTCGTTTTTCTCTTCAAGAGTATCCGGCGTGACATGTTCAACCTCATGCTCGGATTCGCTTCGGGTGTCATGATCGCGGCGGCTTTCTGGTCGTTGCTCGACCCGGCGATCGCCATGGCGGACAGTCAGGGCATGATCGCCTGGATCGTGGTCGCCATCGGGTTCGCGTTGGGCGGTATTTTTCTGTTTGTCGCCGACAAGACGATCCCGCACATGCATTTCGGACCGAGTGATACGACAGAAGGGATCCCCACGCGCTTCAAGCGTGCGGTTCTGCTCGTCTTTTCCATCACGTTGCACAATATCCCCGAAGGGCTCGCCGTCGGTGTCGCCTTCGGTGCCGTCAAGTACGCGACCGGAGATCCTCGTGTCGCCGTCTTGTCGGCGATCGCGCTCGCCTTCGGAATCGGAATCCAGAACTTCCCGGAAGGTGCGGCGGTATCGATTCCCTTGCGTCAGGAAGGGGTCAGCCAGAAGCGAGCGTTCTTCTATGGACAGGCTTCCGGGATCGTCGAACCGATTTTCGGTGTGCTCGGGGCGGTTCTCGTCACGTATGTGAGCGTGGTCCTTCCTTATGCGCTCGCTTTCGCGGCCGGTGCGATGATCTATGTCGTCGTTGAGGAACTGATTCCCGAAGCCCAGCAGAAACAACCGATCAGAGGGGCACACTACGCGACACTCGGGGTCATGGTCGGGTTCATCATCATGATGATGCTCGACGTCGCTCTTGGGTAGAAGGATGCGGATGTGTTATAGTGAAAGAGAAGGGCGGTGGAACCATGAATCGTGCGGAAGAAGACTATATCAAGACCATCTATGAATTGACGATTGAAAAGGATCAGACCTTGATCAAGACCAATGATCTCGTCGAACGTTTCGGCTTTCGTGATCAGACCGTCAATGAAATGGTCAAAAGGCTTGAAAACAAGAAACTTCTTGTCTTTTATCCCTACAAGGGACTCGGGCTGACCGAAGAAGGAAAGAAGGTCGCCATCCGAATGATCCGCGCCCACCGGATCTGGGAAGTTTTTCTGACGGAAAAACTGGGGTTTTCGTGGGAATCGGTCCATGAGGACGCGGAAAAGCTCGAACACGCGACGAGTCCGGAGGTTCTCGAACGTCTCTATGCGTTTTTGGGAAAACCCGGGTATTGCCAGCACGGGAATCCGATACCCGATTCGACCGGCAAAATGCTCGAAGCTGCGAACACGAGTCTTTCTTCGCTTGAAGAAAACGATCGTTTCGTGTTGACGCGCGTTCTCGATTCGAAGGATCTGCTCGTCTATCTCAATGAACAGAACATCGTCTTGGACGATGTGATGACCGTGATCAAAAAGGATTCGTTCAACGGTCTTCTGACCGTTCGGATCAAGGACCGGGACATGATCATGAGCCTGAAGACGGCCGGCATGTTGTTCGGAGTCCGACGTCAGGGGTGAGTCCATGCTCAGAGAATTCATCGGAAAAGGCAATAAGAAAGCGATCAAAGACTATGTGAAAGACATGCACCCCTATGATCTCGCCGAGCGGTTCGAAGGCTTGAACGAGGGTGAACAGGACGTTCTTCTGGAATCGATGAGCGACGTTGTCCTCGCTGATTTTTTGTCGTTTCAGAAGCCGGAAGACGCTGCGAAGGTGTTCGAAAAACTCGATGCCATCAAACAGAAGACCGTCATCGACATCATGGAACCCGATGACGCCGCGGATGTCATCCAGGAACTCGAGGATGATGTGAAGGACAGACTCGAGCATGCGCTTGAGGCGGATTCGGACATTCTCGAACTGATCGACTACGAGGAAGATGAAACGGGATCGGCGATGACGAACCGGGTCGTCGTTTTGAATCCGCAGATGGACATCAAGACCGCGACGAAAAAAGTGATCAGGGAAGCGCCTTCGGTCGAGAGTATCAATACGCTCTTCGTCACGGACGAAGAGGGGTTGTTTCAAGGGGTTGTCATGCTGAGAGACCTGATCCGGACGAAAGCACCGTCTTCGCTCGCGAAGATCATGCGCGAACACCCCTTTGTTCTCGATACGGATACCATGACGAAGTCCGCTCAGGCGATGCGGAACTACGGGATCTATGAAATGCCCGTCATCGATCATGACGGCACGCTTCTCGGCATGCTCACGCTCGATGACGCGCTCGATCTGTATCGTGAGGAAGCGCAGGAAGACTTCGAGAAACTCGCGGCACTTCCGGAAACGGTCGAAGGACCGTCCTACCGGGTGGCCCTGCATCGGCTGCCTTGGCTCGTGATCCTGCTGGGGCTTTCGATTCCGATCGCTCTGGTGACCTCGTTGTTCGAGGACGTGCTTTCCGCAGTCGCGATTCTGATCGTGTTCCAACCGCTGATTCTCGGGTCGGCCGGAAATGTCGCGACGCAGACGCTTGCTGTTACGCTCAAGTTGTTCGCGAGCGATGAAAAACGAATCGGAAACGACGCCAAAAGAGAAATACTGGCCGGGATGATCAACGGATTTTTCATCGGGTTGATCGCTTTTCTGATGACCTTTCTGTTCGCGACGGTCAATGATTCGCTTACGACCGCACCGATCACGATGTCTTTGGTCGTCGGTCTTTCGTTGTGGCTTACCGTGATCATCGCGCCCATCATCGCCATATCGATTCCCGTTACGTTGCGGGCCCTCAAGTTCGACCCCGCGGTGGCGTCCGGACCATTCATTACGACGATCATCGATATCGCGGCCCTGTTCATCTATTTCGGCCTCGCGACGATGATGCTCGGGGGTGTGATCTAGATGAAGAAACAGATCAGAAGACTCAAATTTTCGGTAAGCGATGACGCGCTCAGGAAATCCTTGCGCAAGATGTATGCCTATGATCTCGTTTTGAATTACTACGAGATGAGAGACGAGGAAAAGGTTCGTTTTCTCAAACTCATACCGATGGAACAGCTCACAGGGATGTTCGTCGAGTTGCCTTTCGAATTGCAGGAAGAGATCCTGGAGTTGCTCGATTCGGACTTCAGGAAAGGCCTGTTCAACAGACTTCCGACCGATGAGATCAAGGAATTCGTCGAAGCGGCCGATGAAGACGAAAGAGACCGTTATCTGGCTTTGTTATCGAAGGTTCGGGCGAAAACCATCAGGCTGTTGCTGGCCTATCACGAGGATTTCGCCGCATCGATCATGTCCACAGATTTTTTTACCGTCGCTCTCGATATGACGGTCAAAGAGATCACGAATCACGTCATCACGAAGTCCAGGGAGAATGATTATATCGATCTGATCTACGTCATCGATGCCGACGGACGTCTCGTCGGGTCGATCGAACTCAAACAGTTGATCATCGCCCGTGGTGACGCGGAACTCTCTTTGATCATGGAAAAGAGTGAGCACGTCCTTTCGGCCGGTGATTCGATCGAACACGCGATCAAAACGGTTCAGGACTATGACTTGCGGGCGATCCCGGTACTCGATGATTCGAATCGGATCCTGGGTATCATTACCGCCGATGACGTTCTGGACGAGATTATCGACGGTGCCGATGAGGACTATCGGAAAATGGCGCTTCTGAATGAGCACGAGGACTATCTGTCGGCTTTCGCACGCTCGAAACAGCGTCTCCCGTGGCTGATGATCGCGGTCGTCATGAATCTCGTGATCGCGAGTCTTCTATCCGTTTTCGAAGCGACGCTCGCACAAGTCACGGCACTCATCCTCTTTCAACCGCTTATTCTCGGGATGGCCGGGAATATCGGAACGCAGGCGCTCGCCGCCACGATTCTCGGCCTTCATCTCGAATCGTTTGAAAAGAAGAAAATTCCCAAACGGCACGTCGGAAGAGAGGTTGCCGTCGGCGCCATGAACAGTCTCATACTCGCGGGGCTCTCGATGGCGGTCGCCTATCTCTTTCTGTCGCTCATTCCGACGGGAACACAGGATCCGCTCACATTTTCTTTCGTGGTGTTGATCGCCGTGTTCGGCGCGATGTTCGTCTCGTCGTTGATGGGCGTCATGATTCCGCTGACACTGGACCGTTTCGAGATCGATCCCGCGACCGCTTCGGGACCGATGATGACGACGATGAACGACCTTGTCGCGCTTCTCATCTATTTCGGGATCGCGACGATGATGTTCATGTTGTGAGTGATATGAAAAGAGTCTGTCACAGGGGTTCCGATATCCGTGTCCATGACACGGAGGAATCCCTTTGTTTTTGGGTTTTTACCGACTTTTGCCGATTATTCGTGTCTGAGGGGCCATTTTTCATGATATAATGAACATGTTCAAGAAATTTCATAAATGAGTGAAAGCAGGTCAACACATGGAACAATACCTAAAAATCTATCAAGAGAAAAGACGACTTCTCAAGGCATTCGAGTATTACAACTGGATCGTCAATTGGGATATGGAAACCGAAGCACCCGATCGGTCGCTCGAATATCGGACGAAACAGGTCGAGACCATGGCGAAAGAACAGTATGCGCACATGGCCGATCCGGCATACGTCGAAGCGATCGAAAAGCTTCATGCGATGCGCGATAAGCTCGATCACGATCTCGCCGTCGAGATTAAAAACCAGTATCGTGATCTGAGAATCATCAAGAAAGTGCCGAAGGACGAATACATCGACTATCAGGTTCTGATTTCGTCGGCTTCCAAGGTCTGGGCCGAAGCGAAAGAGAAGGATGACTTCTCGTTGTTCGAACCGACACTTGAAAAAATCGTCGCATTCAACAAAAAACTCGTCAAGTACTTGAAGACCGACGAACTCAAGGGCTATGACATCCTGCTCGATCTCTATGAGGAAGGCTTCGGGGTCGAACTCTATGACGCGTTTTTCTCACATCTTCGTGATGAGCTCGTACCCTTCGTCCGTGAAGTCACGGAAGCACACAAGAGTCAACGGTTCAGCCGCAAGCTGAAGGGGAGTTTCCCGGTTGATCGGCAACGCGCCTTTTCCGAGTATCTGAAGGAGGTCTTCCGTTTCGATGGCGTCCTCAAGGAAAGCGTCCATCCCTTCACGTCGGGCGTATCGAGTTCGGATACGCGGATTACGACCCATTATGACGAAACCAATTTCACGTCGAGCATCTTTTCGACCATTCATGAGATGGGACACGCGCTCTATGAGTCTCAGAACGATCCCAAGTACGACGATACGTTTTTGCATGGCGGCACGAGTCTCGGCATGCACGAATCCCAGTCGCGCCTCTATGAGAACATGATCGGTCGTTCAAAGGCTTTTTGGGATACGCATTATCCCAAACTCGTTGAAACGTTCCCGAAACAGCTCAAAAACATCGAACTCGAGGAGTTCCATCGGTTCATCAATCATTCCAAGCGATCATTGATCCGGATCGAAGCGGATGAACTGACGTATGCGTTA
>JAGYNT010000058.1 GCA_018399615.1 Acholeplasmataceae bacterium | reverse complement strand
AAAGAAGGGGTATTTCGTCGAGGACTACCAGTCGCTGAAGACGGATGTCGTCGAACAGGAGGACCGCCCGCCGGAAAATAAAAAAGCGAAAGAAACGACCTATCGGTTCGCTTTCGATACGAATGTCGTCGATACGGCGAAGTTCCCGCATGACACGTGGGCGAAGCTCGCGCGCGAAGTGCTCTCGGAAAACCATCACGAGATGCTCAATGTCACGCATGCTCAGGGTCTTTCGGACTTGCGAGTCGAGATCCGGAAGTACCTGGCACAATACCGGGGTGTCGACGTATCCGAAAGACGGATCGTCATCGGATCGGGAACGGAGTCGTTGATCGGACTGCTGATCCAGATGATCGGACGAAACAGGCGTTATGCCGCGGAAGACCCGGGATATGGGAAAATACGGGATGTCTATGTCGCGAGCGGTGTCGAACTCCGTCTCATGTCCTTGGATGACAAGGGCGTTCGCGTCAACGATCTGGAAGAAGAGTTTATTGACGTCATGCATGTCACGCCGTCCCACCAGTTTCCTCTCGGTATCGTCATGCCGATCAAGCGCAGGTCCGAACTGTTGAGTTGGGCGAACCGAAAAGAGAACCGTTACATCATCGAGGACGACTACGACTCCGAGTTCCGTTTTCAGGGGAAACCGATTCCGGCTTTGCTCGGTCTCGATCATCAGGAAAAGGTCATCTACATGAATACGTTCACCAAGAGTCTCGCTCCGTCGTTTCGGATCAGTTACCTCGTCTTGCCGGAACACATGATGAAGACCTTCGATCGGGTGTCTTCCTTTCAGGGGTGCAGCGTCCCCAATTTCGAACAGTATATTCTCTTTAAGTTCATGGCGGGCGGATATTTCGAACGACACATCAACAGGATGCGAAACGCCTACAAGGCCAAGCGTGACGCGATCATCACCTGTTTCAAGTCGGCCATGGACCGCGACCTGATCGTGATCAGAGGAGCCGATGCCGGACTCCACTTCATTTTGGAAGTCAGAAACGGCATGTGTGAACGTGAACTCGTAGAAAGGGCCAAAGAAAAAGGCATACGGGTTACGGGTCTCAATGCGTATTACCGACAAGAGAATACGGACCGGCCTTCGCTCGTCATCGGTTATTCCGGTTTGAGCGAAAAAGCGATCGGTGTCGCGACGCGTCAACTGATCGATGCCTGGAAACTCGGATAATCGTGACGTTTTTCGTGCAAAGTTCGGAAGAATGGATTATAATGTATGTGACACAGGAGAGGAGTGAGCGACATGGGAATAATCGCGCTCATTGGGATCATCGCATTTATCGTCATCGCCTTGATTCCGCTATTCAAAGTATTGAATCAGATGCAGTATCATGATCTGAAAGAAATCAAAGAGAAATCGAAAGTCGAATTCAATCGGGATGGCGTGTTGTTTCTGGTCATTGCTTCGGCCATCATCATCGCGACGACGTTTCTGGCCAACTATTTCATTCTGGTCAAGGTGAATCTGCGTTACGTCGGAATCATCATCTGGGCCACCATCGTCCTTCTGATGATTATCAACGCTTCTTACGAACGGTTGAAGCTTTCCGTTCAAGCGGTTTTGAAGATCAACCGGAATGTCGTGATCGTGTTGCTCGTGATCATGCTCGGATACGCCTTGTTCGGCGGAAGGACGTATTTCCATGCCGAAGACTATACCGAACTTCTGACGGTTGAAGAGGATGTTTTCAACTCTGACGTCAAAACGGTGGAACTCGAGACCTTGCCGATCGTCGACAAGACTTACGGGGCCAAGCTCGGAGCGCTCAAACTGGGAGAATTTCCGGGCATCGGTTCGGAGTTCGAACCCGGAGGATATTCCGACATCTTGTATCAGGGGAAGCAGTATATGGTTTCTCCGCTCGAGTATCGGGGGATTTTCAAGTGGCTCAACAACCGGACGGTCGGAACACCCGGCTATATCCTGATCGACAAGGTGACCTCGGAAACGGAACTGATCAATCTGACCGACAGCGAAGGCCTCGGACTCAAGTACGTGCCGAGCGCATATTTCGGTGACGATCTCGTCCGGCATGCCTATTACAACGGCATGCATACCTATCAGCTCGAGGACTACTATTTCGAGATCGATGAGGAGGGTCGTCCTTATTACGTCATGCAATATTCGCTTCCGACGATTTTCATCAACGGCGGTCATGATATCGCCCGGATCGCCGTCGTCGACGCGATCACGGGAGAGGTCAACGACTATGCCCCGGAAGATGTCCCCGATTGGGTTGAAAGCGTCTATCCTCCCGGACTTCTGCTCGAACAGCTGAATTACTGGGGTTCCTTGCAGGACGGCTTTTTGAACCGCTATTTTGCGCAACGCGGCGTTCTGGTCTCGAGTCAGGGCAAGCGTACGATCATGAATGATGACGGTCTCTTCTATTTCACGGGACTGACGAGTGCCGGAGGCGACGAGTCGACGATCGGGTTTGTCTACATGAATATCCGGACCAAGGAAACGAAACTCTACAAGTTCGCCGGCGCGACCGAATCGGCGGCGATGAACAAAGTGATCACGCTCTTGCCGCAAAACAACATTTCAGCAACCTTCCCGGTACCGCTCAATGTCATGGACAAGCCGACCTATTACATGTTGATCAAGGGGGAAGATGGCCGTATTCTGAGACACGTCTTCATGAATGTCCAGGATCTGGAGATTTCCGGCATGGCGACGACGAAGAACAATGCGTATAACGCCTATGTGCTGAGTTTGGGTGAGCTCGATTCCGATATACTTGATGAAGTCGAAGGGACGATCACGCATCTCGAATCCTATGTTATCGAGGGCAATACCATTTTCTGGGTCGAAGTCGATGACGGACAGATCTATTCCTTGAACGTCCAACAGTTCGATATCGGAGAAATGCGCTATTTCATGACGAAACGCGTCGGTGATGAGATCCGGTTTTTCGCCCAGGATCAGCGAATCGTCCGTTCTTGATAACGAATGTGCGACGAACATCCGTTCATCCTCGTTTGAAAGAAAAAACATGGTATGAGATTCCCCCTCGGACAAACGTCTTTGGGGGATCTTTTTTGTTCAGTCGGACGGTTCGGTCAGAATCGCCGTAATCGGAATCAGGAGAAACGCGAGCCAGGAGATCTCGGAAGAGGTCGAAGAAGTAACTGACGGAAAAGAAAATGATGGTCGCGACAAAGGGTGAAATCGCGACGAGACGGAAGGATCGTATAGGGATGATCCCAAGGACTGGAATGATGAGAAAGAGTTGCCAGGCGTAGGGCCAGGCTTCGAAAAGGATACCGGTCAGAATGAACGCGACGATGATGAGAACGATGCTCGTGGCCATGATGATGTTCTTTCTGATGTCTGTTTTCGACCATCCCATATGAAGCGTGATGTCACTGATCAGAAGGCCGTAGGCGACGGGCAGAATGAACGCGAGCGCACCTTGATCGTAGCGTCCGTGCACGAGGCCCATATAGAGGTAGAGGCCGATCGCGATGAGGAAAGCGACTCATAGATCAGAACGTGAGCTTGTTTTTCTTGAAAAGAATCGAAAGCATCGGAACGATCAGAAAGACGAGCCAGCCGGGATTCCAGAGGTCGTAACCATGAGTAGGACGAAAGCGACGGCGGGCTGCTGGGCGAAAGGCGAGGGCCAAACGGCATTTCCGAGGGGGCGGACCGTCAGGATACTCGAAACGGGAATAATGAGAAAGACGAGCCATCCCGGGTGCCAGAGGTCGAAATGCCCGAAAACGAAAAAGGCGATGACGGCCAGAAACGGTGCGACCGCAACGAGTTTTTTGAAACCTTTCGGACCGTTGATGAGCAGGGCGGACATCGGAATCAGAAGAAAGACGAGCCAACCGGGATGCCAGAGATCGAAGAACGTACCGAGGACAAAAAAGATGAAAAGCGATAGGAACGGCATGACGGCGATGATCCGGTATTTGAATGTCCGGTCGTGTCTGATCTTGAGTTCGCGGATGAGTTCCTGGGCGACGCGATCGGGATTTCCGAGGAAATCGATGATTTCCTCATCGGACATGCCGCGGCTCTTTGCCTCGTCATAGAGCTGATCGTAGTCCGCGATGACGTCCTCGATCTCGGATGCGTACACCGAGCCTTCCTTGAGTTTTTCTTCGAGATGTTTCAGATACTTATTTTTCATTGTTCAAACCTCCCATGATCCTGTGGACGCCATTCAGAAAGGCGTACCATTCTTTTTTGTAGTGGGCCAGGCGTTCGCTGCCTTCTTCGGTAATCCGGTAATACTTGCGGGGAGCACCGAGACTCGTCTGTTCCCGGTAGGTCGAAAAGTGACCTTGGGCCGTCAGTCGACGCAAGATCGGGTAGATCGTGTTGGAGTTGGCATCGATGTCTTTGGCGAGTCGTTCGATGACCTCGAATCCGTACATGGGCCTTTGATCGATCAGGCTCATGATGCACATTTCGAGGATTCCCTTTTTGAATTGTGAATTCATGATCGCCCTCCTTACTGTGTCTTGCACACTAATAAGATAACACGGATGTGTGCAAAACACAATACCCGAACAACGATTTTTTTATTTTTCTTAATCTTGTATTTCTCTCGGACCTGTGATACTATAACATCAACAAAGAAAGGTGATTTCAATGTTCGTTCAAGGTTCGGCTTATTATTACGCATACTTTTAAAAGGACTGCCACGGGCATTCCTTTTTGAAGTAAAAAAAAGGAACAGCCAAACCATGAACGCGTTCATCCTTGGGGTTCCTCAGGGATTTTTTTTATATCATGAAGAGGAGATGAAACGATGATTATCCAGATGAAGAAACAGGCATCGAAAAAGGAATACAGGCGCATTACCGATTTTCTCAAGGAACAGTCCTTCGAAGTCAAGGACGTCAGCAGTGAGGAAATCATGGTTTTCGGTATTATCGGAGATACGTCGAGGATCGATCCGCACGACCTGTATGCCTTTGACGGCGTTGCCCAGGTAACGCGGGTTTCGACGCCTTTCAAGAAGGCGAGCCGGTCGTTCAAGCCGACCGATACGATCGTGAGACTCGACCGGGGGATCGAAATCGGTGGAACCGCGTTCGTGACGATGGCGGGACCGTGTTCGGTCGAGTCCGAAGAACAGCTTCGGACGATCGCACGGGGCGTCAAGAAGGCGGGAGCGAGCATTTTGCGTGGTGGCGCCTATAAACCGAGGACGTCCCCCTATTCCTTCCAGGGCATGGGTGTCGAAGGACTCAAACTGTTGCGTAAGGTCGGGGACGAGTTCGATCTCGCGGTCGTTACGGAAATACCGAGTCCGGATCTGATTCCGCTTTTTGAAGAGTACGTCGACCTCATTCAGGTCGGTGCGCGAAACATGCAGAACTTCCACTTGCTGAAGGCACTCGGGAAGTCCAAGACACCGATTCTTCTGAAACGCGGATTGTCCGCGACGATCGAAGAGTGGCTGATGTCGGCCGAATACATCATGGCCGGCGGGAATGAAAACGTCGTCCTTTGTGAGCGCGGGATCCGGACGTATGAGAAGTATACGCGCAATACGCTCGATATCAGTTCGGTGCTCGCCGTTCAGGAATTGTCGCATTTGCCGGTGATCGTCGATCCGTCGCACGCAGCCGGACGTTGGAACATGATCGAGAAGCTCGCGCTCGCGACGCTTGCCGTCGGAGCGCATGGCATGATCGTCGAAGTCCATCATGATCCGGAGCATGCCTTGAGTGACGGTGCGCAGTCGCTCAAGATTCCGAAGTTCAAGCAGATGATGACGGAACTCGACAAGCTCGCCGATGTTCTCGGGAAAACGAAACGATGAACGTTTTCATCGTCGGCCTGGGGTTGATCGGCGGATCCTATGCCGAAGGGCTGTCCGACGCGGGGCATCGCGTTTACGCCTATGATATCCGGGATGAGGTTCTCGAGGAAGGCAAGAATCTCGGTCTGATTGAAAAGGATAACGGAATCGATCGTCTGTCGGAAGCCGATCTCGTCGTGCTCGCGCTCTATCCCAAGGACAACGTCCGTTTCATCGAAACGCACAAGAACCGATTGAGACAAGGTCAGGTCGTGACGGATGTCAGCGGAACGAAGCGGGAAATCGTGTCCCTGATCGAAAAGGCGTTACCTGCGAAAATCCGTTATATTTCGCATCATCCGATGGCCGGGAAGGCGGTCGGTGGCTTTGAAAACCGTGATTTCAGGATGTTCAAGGGTGCCAATTTTCTCATCGTCGAAACGTCTTCGAGTACGAAAGAAGACATTCTGATGCTCGAAGGGCTGGCAAAGGATTTGAAATTTGGTAAAATGATGGTGACGGATGCCGGGACACACGATCGGCTGATCGCCTTTACGAGTCAACTCACGCACGTCATCGCCGTCGCGCTCATGCAAAGCGATCACGAAGACGATACGCCACGGGCGACCGGGGATTCGTTTCGTGACCTGACCAGGATCGCCAACATCAACGACGTGATGTGGAGCGAGCTGTTTCTTTCCAACAGGAAGGCTTTGCTGGAGACGATCGATCGGTTTCAAAGCGAAGTCGGCAGGCTTCGCGAAGCGATTCTGTCCGAGGATCGAAACGAACTCATGAAAAGCATGAGGGAAGCCAGGGAAAAGAGGAAATCCTTTGATCGAACATAAGAACTTATCCTATCCCATTCATATCGAAGAGGGTGCGCTGAACCGGTTGGGCGCGATGCTTCCGACGTTTTATGAGGGGCGTGACGTGTTCGTGGTCAGCGACCGGACGGTTTTCGGTCTTTACCGTGAAGCGCTTCTAGAGGCACTCAAGGCGTATTCGGTTGAGACGGTCGTGGTTGAACCGGGTGAAGGGTCGAAGTCGCTTTCGACCTATGAGGATGTTTCAAGAAAACTCATCGAACACGGGATCCGTCGCGATCATCTGATCATCGCCTTCGGTGGCGGGGTCGTCGGT
>JAGYNT010000057.1 GCA_018399615.1 Acholeplasmataceae bacterium | reverse complement strand
TTCATCAGACCAGACCTCCCGCACTGAAGTATACGATCAGTCCGAGTATGACCAGTGATGCGGCACATCCGATGAAAAATGACGGTTTGTACCGATTCGTCGACCACGTCGGAAAATCGATCAGGGGTACGAGCATGTTACCGAAGAGAAGCGCGAAGGCGACACCTTCGGGGTAAGCGCCGAAAAGTCGAATGATTACGACAAGCGCGGCGACGATCATGCCGTATATGTATCGTCCCGGCCCGGTTACCGGCGAAGTCACCGGATCGGTGAGCATGAAGACGACACCGAACAGCAAGCCACCTGCAAACACATGATAGAGAACGAAGTTCAACGTATCATCCGGATATGCTCTGAGTCCCGCAAGACCCATCAGAATGACGAACGTCACGAGTGCCGAGACGATTACGCGATAGTCCGCTGATCGCCTGATGAGAAGGTATGCCGCGCCGATTAGAATCGCTGCGACACTGATTTCACCCATCGAACCCGGGACATTCCCGATGAAAAGGTCGAGTACCGAATAACTTTGAAGCGCCTGCGGGAACCCGAGTCCGCCCTTGATCGTGGCGAGCGCCGTTCCTCCGGCGATCAGATCGGTTTCCACGTATTTTCCGGTGAACATGTCGGAAAGTGCCAATCCGATAAAGATGCGTCCGACGGCAGCAGGATTGAAAATGTTCATTCCCGTTCCCCCGAAGAGCATCTTGCCGACGATGATCCCGAATGCCGCACCGACGACAACCGCATAGATCGGCAGTTTGCTCGGAATGATCAGAGCGAATATGATCGCACTGATCGACGGAATAATGACATTGTTGATCGTATAATCACGATAGCGTGATTTGAGTCTCGTCTTGAACGTGTCCTTGTTTTTTTCCGGTGCGTGCATCATACCGAAAGCAAGTGCTTCAAGACCGACCATCACGACAACGGATACGACGATCCGTATGACGGCGTCCCAGCCGAATCGATAGATCGAAAACATAACGACAGGAATCAAAGCGATTAGGACGTCGGTCATCATGCGTTTCGTGCTGATCGCCTTACGTATGTAAGGACCGGTTTGTTTGACTGCTTGCATCATTTCCTCCTATTTCTTTACCAGGCGTTTTCCTAAACGCATGTATTCTGTCAAATGAATCTTCGATGGGCATACGTAAGAGCATAGCCCACACTCGATGCACGTGTCGACCTCAAGTGTTTTGAGGGCGTCCTTGTTTCTCGTCTTATACGCATTCATGATCTGCACCGGTTTGATATCCACCGGACAGGAATAGACGCATGAGGCACACCGTACGCACGGTTCTTCGACGGTCGGTTCTTCGTGTTTCACGATCAGACTCGTCGTCGTGTGCGTCATGACGATATCGTCACGGGTGACGTTCGTACCCATCATGGGCCCGCCGAGAATCAGCACTTTGGGCTTGTCTTCATCGACATAGCCTCCGGCGAGATCGATCAGACTGCTGAGCAGCGTACCGATTCGTGCGCGGAACGTGCGATTGGGGATTCCCTCACCGCTGAACGTAATGAAGCGTTCCAGGACGGGAAGATCGAACTTGATCGCCTGGTAAATACTGGAAAGCGTGGAAACATTGAAATTGAGAACGCCGTATTTCGACAGGAGTTTTCCCGGCGGAATGGATATGCCGACGGCACTTCTGATCGTTTCGATTTCCCACCCTTGTGGGTAATGGTTCCCGATCTTGGCGATTCGGATATCATAGTCGGAGTACTCGTTTTTCATGAATTCGAGTCGTTCGGCGATTTCCGTGTACTTCTTCTTGATCGCGATGACGCCTTTTTTCGCACCGGATGCCTTCATCGCGTAGATGAGACCTTCGATGATCTCGTTCGGTTTCGTCATCATCAGACCGTAGTCGCTGATCAAGAGCGGTTCACACTCGACACCGTTGGCGATGACGACGTCGATCGGATCCTTCGTCGCGAGTTTGATATATGTCGGGAACGCACTCCCGCCCAAGCCGACGAGACCGGCGTCCTTGATGATGTTGACGAAGTCCTGCTTGGTCAAAGTGTCGATTTCCGCATCGCTTCGTTCCCTGATCGATTCATGGACTTCGTATTTCTTGTCGTTTTTGACGATCAGACAGTCGACTACCAAACCGCTTTGATCGACGTGTTTCTCGTACCCCATGACTTCACCGGATACGGTCGCGTGCATCTGTTGTTCGAAGAACGCGCCCTTGCGGGTTCCGATGACTTCTCCGACTTTGACGAACTGTCCGCCTACGACACACGTTTCGCCTTCCGGACAACGCGCGTTCGTGACCGGATAGTAAACATATTCCGCGTCCAGGTAGTGGATGATCGGCAGTTTTTTGAGTTCTTTTTTCCCGTCGGGAATATGCCTTGTTTTAGCAATCATTGATTATGTGCTCCCTTCGCATACAATGGATATCTTCGTGTCAACGCGAGAACGCGTTCGCTGATTTTCGCCAACTGTTCGTCGTCATCACGGTTCTTGAGCGTCTCGTCGATGAGACGAGCCACTTCTTTCGCATCGTCTTCTTTGAATCCTCTGGTCGTAATCGCGGGAGTTCCCAGTCGAATACCACTCGCATACGCCGGTTTTTCATCGTCAAAGGGTACTCCGTTCTTGTTGCAGGTGATGTTGACCCGATGCAGCGTGTTTTCGGCATCAAGGCCGGTTATTCCGTACTTTCCTTTGACATCGACGAGCATGAGATGATTGTCGGTTCCGCCGCTGATCACGCGATACCCCAGATCCATCAGTTCATCGGCCATCGCTTTGGCATTCCGAATGACTTGAGCCTGGTAATCGATGAATTCCGGCTGGAGCGCTTCATGAAACGCCACCGCCTTGGCGGCGATCACATGAATGAGCGGTCCGCCCTGCGTACCGGGGAAAACGGCCCGGTCGATCTTCTTGGCGATCTTGGCATCATTGGTCATGATGATTCCCCCACGCGGTCCTCTGAGCGTCTTATGCGTCGTTGACGTCACGGCGTGGGCATAAGGAAGTGGTGATGGATGCAGTTTGGCCGCCACCAAACCGGCGATGTGGGCGATATCGGCGACGAGATAGGCGCCGACGTCATCGGCGATTTCCCGGAAACGCTTGAAATCGATGACGCGCGAATAGGCACTGGCTCCGCAGATGATCATCTGCGGTTTCAAGGCTCGCGCTTTTTCCAGAACGTCGTCGTAGTCGATGCGCTCGCTCTGGCGGTCAACACCGTAAAATGCACTTTCATAGATTTTACCGGAAAAGTTGAGGTGAAATCCATGCGTCAGGTGACCCCCTTCGCTCAGTGACATCCCGAGAATGAGATCTCCGGGTTTCAACAAAGAAAAATAGGTCGCCATGTTGGCCTGCGATCCCGAATGGGGTTGAACATTGGCGTAGGACGCCCCGAACAGAGTTTTGAGTCTTTCGATCGCCAATGTTTCGATCTCATCGGCATGCTCACAACCACCGTAATAACGCTTCCCGGGATATCCCTCGGCATACTTGTTGGTAAAAACGGATCCTTGCGCTTCCAAAACAGCCTCCGAAACAAAGTTCTCGGAAGCGATCAGTTCGATATGCTCCTCTTGCCTTTTGGCTTCGCTCTCGATTACCTTGTTTATGGCAGGATCATGTACCTTTAGGTTCATAATATCCTCCTCGTTTACTCATTAATATATTATAACATAGGACCGGGGAAAACAAAAGAATGTTTCAGCAAATACGGACGTAATTTCAGTGCTCGGCTCCGCCTTTTCCCACGTCTTTATAATTGTTCGTTTCTGCAAAAGAAAAGGATGGCATTCCACCCTTTTTCCCGTCACGTGACATTGTGGTAAACGTCTTGAACGTCATCGAGTTCGTTGAGCATGTCGACGAGACGTTCGAAGCGTTCCTTTTCTTCGTCGGTTTCGAGTGAGACTTCATTGATCGGCAACCACATGATCTCATCGGTCTCCAGTTCCATTTCCGGTTTTTCCTCGAGAATCGCCGTGCGGACACGATGATAATCCGATGCGTTCGAATAGATCGTCGTTCCCCCTTCTTCCTCTTCGATGTCATCGACATCGAGGTCGTACATGACGAGGATTTCAAGCACTTCGTCTTCGGTCGTCTCCGGAAGCGTGAAGACGGCCTGGTGCGTGAACTGATGCAGGGCCGAACCGGAAACCCCGAGTTTTCCCTCGGTTTTCGTGAAACAGTTTCTGACTTCGGCGATCGTCCGATTGACGTTGTCCGTCAGACATTCGACGATCAAGGCGCTGTTTCCGGGACCGAACCCTTCATAACGGACTTCGGTATAGCTTTCTTCGCTACCGCCTTTGGCCTTGTCGATGGCCCGTTTGATGATGTCACCGGGCACCTGATCCTTTTTCGCTTTTTCGATCAGACGTTTCAACGTGAGATTGGCTTCGGCGTCATGACCACCCGATTTCGCGGCCATATAGATCTCTTTCCCGTATTTTGCGTAGAGCTTGCTTTTGGCAGCCGATGTTTTCAACATCGCGGCTTTTCGGACTTCAAATGCTCTTCCCATTATTTCGACTCCTCGTTTTTCCGGGTATTGAATTTGCCGTTGTACGTCTCGATCGATCCGGCGATGATCGCCTTGGCGGACTCGGGTCCTTCAACGTCCAGAATATATGTTTTCTTGCCTTCAAGCGACTTGTATACTTCGAAAAAGTGTCCCATCTCGGTCAGCAGATGACCCGGCAGTTCATGGATGTTCTTATATTGGGTAAGGGAGGGATCGCCAAAGGGAATGGCGATGATCTTCTCATCGATCTCATCGGAATCAATCATTTTCATGACGCCGATCGGATAACAGAGGACGAGACTGAGCGGTTCGATGTCCTCTTGACAGAGAACGAGGACGTCGAGCGGGTCGTTGTCATCGGCATACGTTCGCGGAATGAAACCGTAGTTCGCCGGATAGTGGGTCGACGTGAAAAGAATCCGATCCAAAATGATCATGCCCGTATCCTTGTCGAGTTCGTATTTCTTTTTACTGCCTTTGGAAATCTCGATACAGGCGACAAACGAATCGGGCGTAATGCGCGATGGTTTGATATCATGCCATATGTTCATGTCTTCTCTCCTTTTTCATTACAATCTCATTGTATCAAAAAAGCCCGAAAAAAACACCCAAAAAATCGGGTGTTTCCTGTTATCGCGTATGCATGAGATACAGTTCGTACGTATTTTCAAGGAGTGCGTTGATCGTCATCGGTCCGACACCGCGCGGCACGGGTGTCAAATAGGATGCCACGTCCTTGACGCCTTCGAAGTCGACGTCACCGACGAGCTTGCCGTCGACACGGTTGATACCGACGTCGATGACGACCGCGCCTTCTTTGACCATGTCCTTCTTGACGAGTTCGGGTTTCCCCGCGGACGCGATGATGAGATCGGCCCGTTTCGTGTGCATCGAAAGATCTTTGGTCTGTCTGTGACATACGGTGATCGTCGCCCCTTGATCCATCAACAATCTGGCAATCGGAAATCCGACGATGTTGCTGCGTCCGATGATGACGGCATCCATGCCTTTGACATCGATTTCGAATGTTTCGAGAAGCGACATGATGCCTTTCGGTGTCGCCGGTTTGATACAAGGCATTTTCTGATAGAGATTGCCCTGATTGATCACGTGAAACCCATCGGCGTCCTTGTCCTTGGAAATCAGGTTGATCAGTTTGCGGTCGTCGAGATGTCTGGGAATCGGCAACTGCAGCAGTATGCCGTCGACGGTGTCGTCCTGGTTGAGCCTTTGAATCAGATCGACGACTTCGCTTTCTTCCACGCTCTCGTGGAGGTGATGGAGATCATGCCGGATTCCGACGAGCTTGCAGGCCTTTCCCTTTCCTTTGACATAGGACAGACTCGCGGGATCATCACCGATTACGATAATTGCGAGTCCCGGAGCTCTTTTACCTTGTTCAAGATCCTTGGAAATCCGTTCTTTGAGCCGGTGGTTGCGTGCTTTGGATACGTCTCTGCCGTTCATGAGAATCATATCGGTCACGCTTCCTTTTCGTGTATTTCGCCGTTGTCGTCGATGTAAAAACGCAAGGCACGAGGCGTCTTGTTCAATCCCGGCATGACCATGATGCCTTTTGTGAGCGCGACCAGGAATCCGGCACCGAGTGACGGATTGATACGCTTGATTTCAAGCGTGAAATCCTTGGGAAGACCTTTGATCGACGAATCACCCGTCAGGGAAAGTGGCGTTTTCGCCATACAGACCGGGAGGTTCCAGCCGAGTTTCCCGTATTCGTCGAGTTGTCTGAGCGCACGTTTTCCGAATACGACTTCTTTGGCTCCGTAGATCTTTTTGGCGATCTTTTCGATCTTCGTTCGTGGGGAGTCTCCGGGATCATAGGTGGGTGTGATCGTTGAAGGCATATCGGCCTGTCGAATGACTTCGTCGGCAAGGTCCGTCATGCCGTCTCCGCCTTCCGCGAATCCTTTGGCAAGGGCGATCGGGTATTCGTTTTGTTTCGCCCAGTCCATCATGTGATCGATTTCTTTCTGATCGTCGTCTTTGAAGTGATTGAGCGCGATGACGTAATTCGCGCCGAACCCCTTGATGTTTCGGATGTGTTTCTCGAGGTGCGGCAAGCCCGCCTCGAGTGCTTCAAGGTCGTCTTTCTCATAGTCGGAAGCGCCGCCGTGCAGTTTCAAGGCTCTGAGCGTCGCGACGATCACGATGGCGTCGACATCTTTCGGCAGATGCGGCATCTTCAGATCCAAAAACTTCTCCATACCGAGATCGGCACCGAAACCGGCTTCGGTGACGACGTACTCACCGAGTTTGAGTGCCATTTTGGTCGCGACCACGGAATTGCAGCCATGGGCGATATTCGCGAAAGGTCCGGCGTGAATGAAAGCGGGAACGCCTTCGACCGATTGAACCATGTTGGGATTCATCGCGTCTTTCAGAAGAAGCGTCATCGCGGCGGACCCACCGAGATCGGAAACGAAAAGCGGCTTGTCCTCGTGATCATAACCGATGAGAATCCGATTGATCCGTTCGTTCAAGTCGTTCAGGTCGTTCGCGAGGGCGAGAATCGCCATGATTTCCGATGCCGCCGTAATGACGAACCCGTCCTTGCGGGTTTTCGTTTCGAATGTTCTGAGAGCCCGGTCG
>JAGYNT010000056.1 GCA_018399615.1 Acholeplasmataceae bacterium | reverse complement strand
ATCGTCGAGAACGTCTATCCGCGAGTCGATGACCTGAACATCATGCCGCTTCGCAAGGCGATCTACGAGACATTCGAAAAACACATCATCCACGCCAAAGGGATGAAACGGATCTTCGAGATGGTCGATCACACGATCATTCCGACTCCGGGTGCGGTGATGGACGCGACGATGTTGTTGTCGGAAATGGCGGGAAGCGTCATGACGATCGACGTCGGTGGGGCGACCACGGACGTCCATTCCGTCCGGAAACCCGATATCGAAAAGAAACTCTACCATGAGGGCGAACCGCTTTTCAAACGGACCGTCGAAGGGGATCTCGGTGTTTACGTCAACCGGAAAAACGTCATGAAGACGTTCAGATCCGGACAGCTTTCAGCCATGATGGCGGGTGACGAAGAGGAACTGAATCGTCTGGCCCAAGAACCGTTCATCCCCGACAGCGATCGGGGAAAGACGTTCGTCTCACATCTGACCGAACAGTGCGTCCGCGAAGCGCTCGACCGCCATATCGGCGATCAGCGACGCGTATTCACGACGAGCGGTGTGCGAATCGTTCCGGACGGCAGAGATACGACCGACGTGACTCTGATCGCCTTGACCGGTGGCGCACTCATTCATGATCCGCATGGCGCGGACATGGTGAGAACATACCTCGCGCACGCCCATACGAAACTTTCTCCGAACCCCGAAGTATCGATCAGAAAGGATCAGGACTATCTGTTCGCGGCGATCGGCGTGCTCTCGCATCACGATCGGGACGTCGCCCGAAAACTGTTGAGAAAAACACTGGAATGGAGTGAAGACGATGAGGATGCCCGCCATACGGATCGACCTTGAAAAACTCAGGCACAATCTCGATGTTCTGAAAGCCCACTTCGACGCCCACGACGTCCACATGTCCGTCGTGACGAAGTGTTTTTGTGCGGATCCGACAATTGTCTCGATGCTCGAGCGCATCGAAGGAATCGGGCTCGCCGATTCCCGGATATCGAACCTCGAAAGGATCACCGGGAAACACGAACGCATGCTTCTGAGACTCCCGCAGCAAAGCCAGATCGATTCGGTCATCCTCACCAGTGACGTCTCCCTCAATTCCGAAATCGAGATCATTCGATCGATCGATTCTCGTGCGGGAATACTGAAAAAGAAACACAGGATCATTCTGATGTTCGACCTCGGCGATCTGCGTGAAGGCATCTATTACGAGAATCTCGACCTCGATGAGATCCGCGAGATCGAGCATATGGAAAACGTCCATCTCGACGGGATCGGTACGAATCTGACCTGTTACGGCGGACTCATTCCGACGCAGGAAGTCTATCAACGACTGAAAGGACTCAAAGAGAAAATCGAAGTCGCGATCGGACGACATCTGAGCGTGATCAGCGGCGGAAACTCATCGTCCGTGCACCTTCTCATGAAGGGAGAACTGCCCGCTTTCGTCAATCATCTGAGGATCGGCGAAGCGCTTTTGCTGGGTCGTGAAACGGCTTACGGAAAGCCTTTGGAGAACATGCATGACGACGTTTTCACACTCGAAGCCGAGATCATCGAATGCAAACGAAAACCGTCGAAACCAAAAGGGGAAACCGGGATGGACGCTTTCGGAAACAAAACCGAGTTCAGCGATCGAGGCATGATGAACCGGGCGATTCTCGCCGTCGGCAGACAGGACGTGAGTCATGTCGATCTGATGTGCGAGAAGGACTTCGAGATCATCGGATCGAGTAGCGATCACCTGATCGTGAACGTCAAGGACGCCAAGATCGGCATCGGCGACACCATCCGTTTCAAACTCACCTATGGAGGCATTCTGAGTCTCATGACGAGTCCTTACGTGGAGAAGATCTATGTCTGACATCCTCTATCGGAAGACGTGGGCGGAGATCGACCTCGATCATCTGCTCGAAAACTATGAACGGGCAAAAAAGGCGACCAGACACGAACAGATCATTCCCGTCATCAAGGCCGACGCCTACGGCCACGGCGCCATTCCGGTCATGAGACACCTCTATGATCGGGGCGTATCCATGTGCGCGGTTTCCCTGATCGAAGAAGCACTCGAACTGAGAAACCATTTCGCCGATCTCGATATTCTGCTATTGGGTCCTGTTCTTTCCGATCAGCTCGAGGTCTGCAGCGCACACGATCTGATCATGACGATCTATGACGGACATATTCTCTCTGCCGTACTCGCTTCTGATCTGCCGCTCCGCTGTCATCTGAAAATCGATACGGGCATGAGCCGATACGGATTCATCGGAAAAGAGGAAATCAGGCACGCGATCAGAGGTCTGAAGCAAAAAAAGAACGTGCGTCTGGAAGCGGTCTATACGCACTTTTCCACTGCCGACGTCGATGAGACCTATTACCGAAAACAACTCGAGCGCTTCAAGACGTTCCTGCCTTTGATCGAAGGGAAAATCGGTATCCACGTCGGCAATTCCGCGGCGGTCTTCAAGTACGAGAAGGATTACGATTTCACGACCCATGCCAGACTCGGATGCTCGCTTTACGGACTCTCGGCTTTTCCGATCGACCCGCCTTTGCAAGGGGTCATGCGTCTCAAGAGCCGAGTCGCCCAGGTCAAGACCGTTTCCAAAGGCAGTTGTGTCGGTTACGGGGCGACCTATTGTCCGACCACGGATGAACGGATCGCGATTCTGCCGATCGGTTACGCCGATGGATTCCTCAGGACCAATGCGGGGGGAGATGTCGAAATCCATGGAAAACGCTATCCGCTCGTCGGCAGGATCTGCATGGACGCCTGTTTCGTCAAAGTCGACGATACCGTCCGGAAGAACGACCTCGTGACGCTGTTCGGCGGTCTCATTTCGGTCGATGAAGTCGCGAAGCGTCTCGATACGATCAACTACGAAGTCTGTACGTCAATCTCCGCGCGGGTGCCGCGGATCTATGTGAAAGGAAGTGAAACGCCATGATCTCGATACGATCGGAAATCGGAAAACTCAAATCCGTTCTCGTTCATCGTCCCGGCAAGGAACTCGAAAACCTGACGCCGGATTTGCTCGAAAAACTACTTTTCGACGACATTCCCTATTTGAAGATCGCCCGGAGGGAACACGATTACTTCGTCCGGACGCTTCGCAAGGAAGGCGTCGAAGTACTCTATCTGACCGACATGCTGACCGAAGCGCTCGAAGCCCATCCCGAGGTCAGGGATGCTTTTCTGACTACGTTCATCGAGGAGTCGATGATCAAATCGGAAACGATCAGAAACACGCTCGAACACTATTTGAAAAGTCTCAGTACGTCCGATATGGTTCTGAAACTCATTGAAGGCGTGCGAAAAAATGACGTCAATTTCAAAAAGTCGAACGCGATCATCGATATGCTCGAAGACGAATACCCCTTTCTGATGGATCCGCTTCCC
Source organism: Acholeplasmataceae bacterium (assembly GCA_018399615.1). Classification (GTDB taxonomy): domain Bacteria; phylum Bacillota_I; class Bacilli_A; order Acholeplasmatales; family Acholeplasmataceae; genus RECG01. The sequence goes on along the minus strand of JAGYNT010000056.1, from coordinate 3,910 downwards.
AATCTCTTTTTTCAGCGGGATCCGTTCGCGAGTGTCGGCACGGGTGCCGTCATCGGACGGATGTCGACTGCTGCGAGACGCAGAGAGACGCTTTTCAGCGAGTACGTGCTGACCTATCATCCGCGTTTCCAGGGAAAACGGATTCCCTTCTACTATGATCGAAAAGATCCCTACGATTTCGAAGGGGGAGACTTTCTCGTTCTGAGTCACGACGTGCTCGCCATCGGTATTTCGAAGCGCACCGATCCACGGGCGATCGAACGGATCGCCAAGGCGATCTTCGCCTCCGACGAGTCGTTTCAGACGATACTCGCCTTCAATATTCCGAAAATGCGGGCGTTCATGCATCTCGACACGGTATTCACGCAAGTCGACAGGGGCGTCTTCACGATTCATCCCGGGATCGAACAGACATTAACCGTCTTTGAGATCACGAAGGGTGACGGGTTGGTCGTGAAAAAGGTCGTCGATACGCTCGAAAAAGTTCTTGAAAAGCACTTGAAGACGCCGATCACGCTCATTCGCTGTGGCGGAACCGATGTCATCACGAGTGTGCGCGAACAGTGGAATGACGGCGCGAACACGCTCGCGATCGCCCCCGGGAAAGTCGTCGTCTACGACCGGAACCACGTGACCAACGGGTTGTTGCGGGAGGCGGGGATCACCGTGCTCGAAATCGAATCATCGGAACTCTCGAGAGGCCGTGGGGGACCACGATGCATGACGATGCCGCTTGAACGAGAAAACATATAAAAGGAGAAAAACATGAACTTGCAAGGAAGACATTTCATTACGTTGCTCGATTTCAGTCCGGAAGAAATTCAGGCACTGATCGATCTTTCACGCCGTTTGAAACAGGAGAAGAACAAAGGGATCGCCCACCGACATCTCGTGGGGAAGAACGTCTGTCTTTTGTTTCAAAAGGATTCCACCCGGACGCGTTGTGCCTTCGAGGTGGGAGCGGCCGATCTCGGTATGAGCACGACCTATCTCGGACCCACGGGTTCGCAAATGGGAAAAAAAGAGTCCGTCGCCGATACGGCACGCGTTCTCGGCCGGATGTATGACGGGATCGAATTCCGCGGGTATTTGCAGCAAGACGTCGAAATGCTCGCCCAGCACGCCGGCGTACCGGTCTGGAACGGACTTACCGATACGTATCATCCGACCCAGATCATGGCCGATTTCATGACGATCGAGGAACAGTTCGGTCATCTGAAAGGCATCCGCCTCGCATACTTCGGTGACGCCCGGAACAACATGGGCAATTCGCTCATGATCGGTTGTGCGAAGATGGGCATGCACTTTACCGGTGTCGCACCGAAAGATCTGATGCCCGATCCGGCTCTGATCGAAACGTGTGAAGCGATCGCGGCCAAGACGGGCGCCACACTCCGTTTCATCGAAGACCCGATTAAAGGGGCGAAGGACCAGGATGTCATCTATACCGATGTCTGGTTCTCGATGGGTGAACCCGAAACGGTCAGACGCTCGAGAATCGAAGCGCTCGGTCCCTATCAGGTGAACGCCCGGATCATGGAAGCGGCCGGACCGAAAGCCATTTTCATGCACTGTCTTCCGGCTTTTCACGGTATGGATACCGTACTGGGTCAGGAGATCGCAAAGACATTCGGTCAAGCGTTTCCCATCGTCCAAAACGGTGAGCTCGAGGTGACGAATGAAGTCATCGAGTCCGAGCGCTCGGTCGTTTTCGATGAGGCTGAAAACCGGATGCACACGATCAAAGCCGTCATGCTTTCGACCATCGGAGGTGCTTTCCATGTCTAGATACGTCATTTCACTCGGTGGGAACGCCCTCGGCAAGGATCCGGGCGAACAGAGAGAACTCCTGAAAACCGTCGCGTACGCGATCCTTCCTCTGATCGAAGAAGGACACTCCATCGTCATCGTCCACGGAAACGGTCCCCAGGTCGGCATGATCAATCTCGCCTTCAACGAATCGGACTCGACTCCGGATATGCCTTTCGCCGAATGTGGGGCGATGAGTCAGGGTTATATCGGTTATCATATTCAGAATGCCATCATGAACATACTCAAGAAAAGTTCGATGCATCGGAACGTGACCTCTGTCGTCACGCAAGTCCTGGTCGATCCCGCGGATCCGGCTTTCCGGCATCCGACGAAGCCGATCGGCAGTTTCTACAATGAAGCGGAAGCGAAAAAAATGGCAAAGGAACAGGGCTATGACATGATCGAGGATGCCGGAAGAGGCTATCGACGCGTCATCGCGAGTCCGAAACCGATCGACATTCTTGAAAAGAACAGCATTCTCGCGCTACTCGAAGAAAACCATATCGTGATCGCCGCCGGTGGCGGGGGCATCCCGGTCATCCAGGATGAACGGGGGTATCACGGTGTCGATGCCGTCATCGACAAGGATCATGCCAGCGCAAAGATGGCCGAGATCATCGGTGCCGACGAACTCGTCATTCTGACCGCCGTCGACCACGTCTATCTGGACTTCAACACGGAAAACCAGAAGAAACTGAAACGGGTCACGGTCGGTGAACTGAAAACACTGCTCGAACACTTCAAACCGGGTTCGATGTTGCCGAAGATCGAAGCCTGCATGGCATTCACCGAGGCGACGGGCCGACCGTCGGTCATTTCCTCACTCGAACGGGCCGAAGACGCGTTCAAACGGAAGAGTGGGACGATCATCGTTTCCTCATGACGAGAAAAAGGATCAGACCGGTCGTCAAAACGCCCCTGAACGGGGACTGGACCTTCAAAAAGGGGTTTGACGATTCGGCACCGGAAAAAAGAATCACGGGCACGCGTGTGGACGTGCCGCACAACGCCACGGATCTGTGGGAGGGGTACTTCGAGGAAACGATGATCGAAGGACACTTCACATACCAGAAGACCTTCACCTATGACCTCGAAGAAGGACGACGTCTCTTCGTCCTGTTCGAGGGCGTGATGTCGAAGGCGAAAGTCTATTTCAACGGGACATTTCTGTCGGAACACGTCGGCGGTTATACGACGTTTCGTCTCGAACTGACCGATCTCATGCAGAAAGAAAACAATCTCGTCGTTTTCGTCGACAGTCACGAGACGAAAGACCATCCGCCGTTCGGCGGCTTGATCGACTATCTCACCTATGGCGGAATCTACCGCGAAGTGACGCTTCTTGAAACGGGACGGGTCGCACTCGATCACGTGCTGATCGACGGTGATCGAAACAATCTCAATATCCGTCTGAAAATCATGCGAAAAAACCCGGATGAAGCGCACGACATCCGATTTTTCGTCGATCACGAGGGCGAGGAAGTCGCATGCTTCGAACGCTTGGTACAGGACGATTCGATCGATTTCACCGTTTCGCATCGACTCGAACTCTGGGAAATCGATCGACCCGTTCTCTATGATCTTCTTATCGTCGCGGATGATGACGAGATCGCATGTGAACGTTTCGGGATCCGCGAGATCCGTGTGACCGAGGATTCGTTTTACCTGAACGGAAAACCCGTCTTTCTCAGAGGCTTGAACCGCCATCAGTCTTTCCCCTATGTCGGCTACGCCATGCCGCAATCGGCACAGGAAAAGGATGTCGACATTCTCAAGGACGAACTCGGCGTCACGATCGTGAGAAGCTCGCATTATCCGCCTTCCAGGCATTTCCTCAATCGCTGTGACGCGCGTGGTCTTCTCGTTTTCACCGAACTCCCGGGGTGGCAACATCTCGGTGATGACCCTTGGAAAGAACGGGCATTGGAAGACTTGAAATCGCTTATGATCACCGACTACAATCACCCCTCGATCGTCATGATCGGTACGCGGATCAACGAGTCCAAAGACGATGACGATTTTTACCGGAAAACGACGGCTCTCGCCAAGTCGATCGATACGTCGCGACCGACCGGAGGGGTTCGTTATTTCGCCAAAA
>JAGYNT010000055.1 GCA_018399615.1 Acholeplasmataceae bacterium | reverse complement strand
CGTGTTATCCAGAGGAAAGGATGCCCGTATGTCCGGATTCGTCAGGTCATGAAGCGTCCCGCCGAGTCTTTCATGGAAGTGTTCCGCGATTTTCATGGTTTCACCGTTCGGTGAAAAGCATAGGTGATCGATCATCGGTTCATCATGCTCCTTCTGTCCGTATCTTCGCTCATGCGAACATCGGTTCATTGATCATGAGCCTTTTTTCGTCGAAATCGATCGACATGTCGAGTCCGTAGGGGATAACGGTTCTCGGATAGGCATGACCGAAATTGACGTTGCAGAGCACGGGAAGGTCATATTTGACCGCGTAGGCTTTCAAGATATCCATGTAGGCATCTTGATGATGCTCGTCTTGTGGCTTTCCGAAGATCAGTCCTTTGACTGTTTTGAGAATCCCTCGTTCTTCAAGAGCTCGAAGATATGTGTCGAAGATGACGGGTGTCGGCCGTTCCTCACTCGTTTCAAGAAACAGAATGTGCGTTTTCCACTCGTCCAAGGTCGGCAGGAGATGAAAACGTTCATAGAGTTCTTTCTGCTTCTGATCACGCGCGCCCGTATAGGCGTCATAAAGGCTTTCCAGGCAACCGCCCAATAGCGCTCCCGTGACGATTCCAGAACCGTGAAGACGCACGTGGCCCTTTTTTTCCACGTGCGTTCTTCGAGTCGTATGAAGCGCGCTTTTCGAGAAGTCGGTCCGCTCTTCGTACCAGACCGGACTCGGGCGTATGATGCGGTTTGGGTCGTTTCTGAAAAAGAGTTCGAAAGCCTTTTGGGTATAGGGAAGCATCTCTTGATCCAGTTCGGCCAGATCGCTTAGGAAGTTCGGTCCGTAGTAGCTCGTCATGCCGAGCTTGTGAAACATCAGGTGGTTATTGGTCGAATCGGAGAAACCGGTGAAAATTTTCGGTGAAGACCGGACGTTTTCGATAAAATCCGCATCGCTTAACAGATACGGCAACAACCGATAGGTGTCATCCCCACCGATCGCCGCGATGATCCCTTTGATGGAATCGTCTGAAAAAGCGTCCATGAGATCACGTGCTCTCGCTTCGGGATGTTTGTCCAGGTAGTCGATTCCCTTCAGGGCATTTTCCATGAAAACGGGAATGAGACCGAACGACTCGAGTCTTCTGATCCCCAGTTCGAGCTGATGGCGACATGCGTCTTCACCGAGTATGCCCGAAGACAGACTGACGATGGCGATTCGGTCGCCCGGTTTGAGTTTTTTCGGTTTGATCATGAAAATCCTTCCTTTCAGGCATCACCAAGGGATGCATATGTAAGTATTTTAACCGATAACACCTGAAAAACAAATGGAAAATCAACCGAATGACCCGATCTTTTTGCGAGTTTTCGATTGGGTTCATGCGGATCGGTCCAAAAAGAGTTAAAGCCTTGAGTTTCAAGAAAACTTATATATATTAAATTATCAAAACGAGGAGGTTTCGAATATCTTTTTCGAAGAAGAAGAACAAGAGGATAAACCCGCCGAACAGTCGAAGTCACAGGAAAAGCATCAGGACGTGACGAAGAAACCAGAGCGAAAAAGAAAAAGCCGAAAACAACAAGGCCGTGACCGCTCGTTATCATGTCTCACAGAACAAGGATGAGAAGAGCGAACACTATAAGGAATGGCGTATTCGCAAGGAAGGCTCCGACAAGACGATCAAGTATTTCAAGACGCAGAAACAAGCGATCGACTACGCCGAAGATCTCGCCCAGGGCCGGGGTCCTCGATCGTCATTCACAAAGGTCGACGGATCGCTCAGAAAACAGGACTACAGCAAGAAGTAGGCGAATCCCTACTTCTTTTTTGCATCTTGGCCGGTCTTTTTTGCAGGTCAGTATCCAAATGAGTGTCATCAAGGATTCTTTTTGATATCCTATTCACAGGGCAGGTGAACACATGAAAATCAAGCTCGAACGACATCCGTCTTTCGGTGAAGCGGTCGTGACGATCGCATGCGATGAGAAAGACGATACGATTCAAGATATTCTGAATTGTCTCGACACGTCACTCATGACGGGCAAGAAGAATGATCGCACGTATCTCTTCAAACCGAGTCAGGTCTATTACGTCGAAAGCATCGAAGACGCCGGATATCTCTATACGAAAGACGACCTCTTCGATTGCAAGTACCGTCTCTATGAAGTCGAGAGGATGAGTCCGTTTTTCATCCGTGTGAACAAACAGACGGTTCTGAACTACCAAAAGATCAAGGCGTTCAAGTCGACCTACAACGGTAAACTCGAGGCGACGCTATTGAACGGGGACCGCATCGAGATTTCCAGGAATTACGTCAAAGCGCTCAAAGCCGTGCTCGAAGGAGGAAAGTAAATGAAAACTTATCTGAAGCGATACGCCTATGCCTATGCGATCGCGAGCATTTTCATCCTGGTTCTTGCCGCGATGATCACGCGTCGTTTCGACGTCGATCTGAATGCGAGAGCGCTCATGGGCCTCTTGATCGGCAGTATGATCATCGCCGCCTTGATCGCTTTGTCCATAACGATCATCAGACAGACCTGGGGAAACGGCATGCTCAATATTGTTGTCGGATATCTCGTGATTTTCCCGATTCCCTTCATCGTTCGGATCATGTTCGGACGTGTCCTGTTTCGGGGAACGCTCGCGCTGTTTCTGATCGGTCTTGTCTATGCGTTGCTCTATTCGCTTGTCGTGGCCTATGCATCGCTTAAAAACAAAAAGGTCGAGCATAAACTCAATGCCCTGCTCGAAGAAAGTCAGAAGAAAGACGAGTCCGAATCCTCATAAGGAAAACCGGTTTAAAAACAACCCGTAAGACCCGATTTTGCCATGTGCGTTCACGCATGGCTTTTTTCATGCTCACGGAATCGTTTTTCGTTTTCAATTGTTGTCCCAGGTCTTAATCAAGAATATCGGTAAATTGTTTCATTGATCGAATAATGGGTTCATCTTTGTGTTACAATGAAGACAGACCACATAAAAGAAGGAATTCGATGGAAAGTCTCATTTTCGCAGCCAATGCCGTCTTGCCGATCATCCTGTTGATCCTGCTCGGATATATTCTCAAACGCATCGGATTTTTCGATCAACGTTTTTTCAACCAACTCAACGCCTATATCTTTCGGATCGGTCTTCCGGTCCTCTTGTTCTATACCATTTACGGGATCGAGAGTTTTGAGAGCGTCTATGGAGATGTCATGCTTTTCGTCGCCGTCGCGTTTCTGTCGTTCTTTTTTCTCGGCTGGATCTTTGTCGCACTTCTGGTCAAAGAAAGAGGGCAGAAAGGCGTCGTTCTCCAAGCGTTCATTCGGGGAAATTTCGCCTTGATCGGCCTCCCGCTCGCACAACTTCTCGGGGGAGCGGAAACCGTAAGAATCTATGCCGTCGTTCTCGCACTGGTCGTTCTTCTGACCAATGTCTTATCTGTTTTCAGTCTGACCTATTACAAGCACCACGACAAGGATCACGGAATCGGCGTCGTCAGACTGATCAAGAGCACGCTTTTGAATCCGCTCATACTCGCCGTTTTGTCGGCCTTTCTCGTTTTGTTCATTCGATCGTTCATACCGGTGGAAGACGGCAGAGTCGTTTTCTCCATTGAACACGACCTGGCTTTTCTTTACCACGTACTCGAACTCATCGGGCAGACGGTCTCACCGCTCGCCTTGATCGCGCTGGGCGGGCAGTTCCGTTTTTCCGCCGTATCAAGACTTTATCGTCCGCTTTTGAGTGGCGTGGTCGGCCGAATCGTCGTCGTCCCGGGATTGGCTTTGGCAAGCGCTTATTACTTGCGCGATACGCTCGTCGGCATGAACGTCGCCTTTCCGACGCTGATCGCCATATTCGGCGCACCTGTTGCTGTCTCGAGTGCGGTTCTGACCTATGAGATCGGGGGGGATGACGAGCTCGCCGGTCAACTCGTCGTCTGGTCGACGCTCTTTTCGATGCCGACGATCTTTCTCTTGATCGTCGTCTTTCGTTCTCTCGGAGTCCTATGAAAGATAGAAAGGTGGAAATGGATATGAAAAAATCATCATCACCGGAGCCACGAGCGAAACATCGGTGAAGCACTTGCCAGACATTTCGCGGATAGGGGCGAAGATGTCTGGTCATGGGTCGAAACAGAGCCAAACTGGTCCGATTGATCAAGTCGATCAGGCGATGAAACCAAAAGGAACCGTAACAGCCTCTGCGTGCCGATCTGAGTCGGTTTTTCCGATGTGAAGAAAGGCGGTGAGGTGGATCAAAGAGGCGTTACCCGGATGGAATCGACGTGCTCATCAACAACGCCGCCATCGTAGGGAAAAGATAAACGAATGACCCCCGACGGGTTCAGAGATGCAGTATCAGGTCAATCATCTGTCTGCCTGCGGCACTCTTGACGTTGTCGCTGATGTCTTTGGTCGAGAAGTGTCAGGGCGCTGATCATTCAGACGAGCAGCAATGCCCACAAGAAGGCCCGCTTCGATGCGCATGATATCGAAGCGACCAAAAAATATCACATGCTCAGATCCTATGCGCGAACGAAACTCTATAATGTTCTTTTCACGCTTGCTTTGAGAAGAAAGGTTGATCTGGATGTCCGTTTTCACGCCGTCCATCCCGGATTGGTCAGAACCGAGATCGGAACAAAGGATACCTCGAGGTTTCATGCCTGGCTCTGGAGGCTGTTCACGAGTAGGGGAATCGGCCCCGAGGATGCTGTTCATTCTTTTTCCAAACTGGTCTATGACGCGTCGCTTGATGCGCCTTACGTCTATCGGGGGTTGCCGCATGAACCGTCCAAAGTCGCGCTTTCGATTGAAAATCAGGATATCCTCTATCAAAAAACGATCAGCGATCTGGGATCGCTGATCGAGAGTTGAATGGGTATTATTCGTCTGTTTTCTTGATGGCCGGATGTTCGTCTTCGATGACCATCCGGTAGTGGTTGTGTTCTTTAATCGTACCTTCGATCATACGTTGCGCGATCAATGTTTCGATATGCCTTTGAATGAAGCGCTGCAAGGGTCTGGCACCATATTCTTCGTCGTACCCGTTCTCAAGTATGAACCTGTTGATGTCCATGTCGAAATCGATGTGAATATTCTTGTCATCGAGACGCTTGCCGAGATCGGCGAGCATTTTTTTCGTGATTTCGACCTGGACGTTGAAATTGAGAGGGTTGAAAATGATGAGTTCGTCGATCCGGTTCAGGAACTCCGGTTTGAAGTTGGATTTGACGAGTTTCATGACGCGTTCTTTCGCGTCCTGGTCGGCGTGCAGGAGGAACTCACTGCCGAGGTTCGACGTCAGGATGATGATCGTGTTTCGGAAATCGACGGTTCGCCCCTGATTGTCGGTCAGTCTTCCGTCGTCGAGTATCTGCAAAAGGATGTTGAAGACTTCCCGGTGAGCCTTTTCGATCTCATCGAACAAAATGATCGAATACGGTTTCCGTCTGACGGCTTCGGTCAACTGACCGCCTTCGTCATAACCGACATAGCCTGGGGGTGATCCGATGAGTCTTGAGACACTATGGGATTCCATGTATTCGCTCATGTCGATTCTAATCATGTGTGATTCGCTCGCGAAGAGCGCTTCAGCAAGCGATCTCGCGACTTCCGTCTTTCCGACTCCGGTCGGACCCAGAAAGAAGAAGGTTCCGATCGGACGATTGGCATCCTTGATGCCTGCGCGTTGTCTGATGATCGCGTCACTGATCAGTTTCAGGGCGTGGTCCTGTCCGATGACCCGTTTTCTCAAGGTGTCTTCCAGGTTCAAGAGTTTTTCCTTGTCTCCGGCCATGAGTCGCGTCACCGGGATGTGTGTCCACTTCGAGACGATCTCGGCAATGCTCTCTTCGGAAACGACTTCGGTCAGTAGTCTGTCTTGGCTTTTCAGTTCGTCGGTCATTTCCTTGATTGTCTTTTCGTATTTGGGAATCGTACTGTACTGAAGCTCGGCTGCTTTGGAATAGTCGTTTTCATTTAGGGCTGTCTGCAAGGCGAGACGTTTGTTTTCGAGTTCGTTCTTTTGTTCTTTGATCGAGTTCAGGAACGCTTTTTCCTTGGTCCACTGATCTCTTAAAGACTGTTCCCTGTTCTTCTTGTCCTTGATCTCTTCCTCGATCTTCTTCAGACGTTCTTTGGAAACGGGATCCTTTTCCTTGGCGAGTGCTTTCTTTTCGATTTCGAGCTGCATGAGCTTACGCGTCACGTCATCGAGCTCGAGCGGCATCGAATCGATCTCCATACGGATCGAGGCACATGCCTCATCGATGAGATCGATCGCCTTATCGGGCAAGAATCGATCGGAAATATAACGATCGGAAAGCATCGCCGCTTGAATGATGGCGGGATCACTGATGTTGACACCATGGTGCGCTTCGAATCGTGATTTGAGACCTCTCAGAATACTGATGGTGTCTTCGACCGTCGGTTCTTCAATCGTGACTTTCTGGAATCGTCGCTCGAGTGCGCTGTCTTTTTCGATGTATTTCCGGTATTCGTTCAACGTCGTCGCACCGATACAGTGCAACTCGCCTCTGGCGAGCATCGGTTTGAGCATGTTTCCGGCGTCCATCGCACCGTCGACGCGTCCGGCACCGACGATCGTGTGAAGTTCATCGATGAACATGATGATGTCACCTTTCGATTCTTTGATCTTGCGTAAGACGGCTTTGAGCCTTTCTTCGAATTCACCGCGAAACTTCGCTCCGGCAACCAGAGACGAAAGATCGAGCTCATAGATCGTTTTGTTTTGCAGACCCAGAGGGACATCCTTGTCGACGATCCGTCGTGCCAGGCCTTCGACGATCGCGGTCTTTCCGACGCCCGGTTCACCGATCAGAACGGGATTGTTTTTGGTCTTTCTTGATAGAATTTTGATGATCCGTCGAATTTCATCTTCACGTCCGATGACGGGATCGATATTTCCTTCTTTGACTTGATCGACGATGTTTCGGCCGAATTTGCTCAGGACATCGGGGTCCTTGTCGTAGTCCGGCATGGGATTCATCTGCATGGTTTCACTCCTTTGGCATTCGGTCATCCGATATGCCAATTCTATTATATCGCAACCTATTGGCACTGTCAATATATAAGTGCTAATTATATGATTGTCAATCGTACTGTCCGGATAAGAACCGTGATGAAAAATGTTGACTTTTCATTCGATTAACGGTTATAATAGAATGGCTTGGCCCCGTAGCCAAGTGGTAAGGCACGGCACTGCAACTGCCAGATCATCGGTTCAAATCCGTTCGGGGCCTCCAATGTATTATTTATAGAGATGTCTTTTAAAGGCATCTTTTAAATTTTTAAAAGTATTGCAAAAAGAAAGTCTGTTTTTGATAAAACAACAGTTTGAGGATAAAAAATATAATATTTTAGTAACGAGGTGTTTTTTCTGAATAAATTGCCGTTTAGTATCAATCCATTGAACTTACAAAAGAAGAAATGAGAAATAGACTTCCTGACATTTATAGCT
>JAGYNT010000054.1 GCA_018399615.1 Acholeplasmataceae bacterium | reverse complement strand
CAGTTCATCGGCAATTTCCAAATAGATATCATTGACCGGGTAGTAACTGACATCGAGTCGTTTGAACATCTCGAATGTCATCTTGTCGAGTTCTTCGAACATCGTCTTCGGAATGTCTTCTTTGCGTTCAAGCTTTTCAAGAATGCTCTGTTCGAAATCAACGAGTTTGTCGAGGTCTTCCTGTTTATAGTCCTCGATTCCGATGATCTCGTTTTGAAAGTCAATCGTGCTAAGTAATAGATTGACATCTTTCGCCCTCTTCTCGAGTTGGTCGATGTCATTTCCATAGGACTTGTTCAAGAGACTCGAAATTTCATCCATCTGATCAAAGAGATAAAAGAATCCGGTTTCAAAGATGTGGTTTTCTTCTTCGGTAAAATTCGGATCATCGATCAACTTGTCGTAAAGATAATCCGTGACGTCGATTACGTGTCTGAAACGAACGATCAAGTCCGAATTGTTTTTGATGAGATGGCGAATCAGTTCGTCGTTTTCCAGTTTCCAGTTCGCATACTGATGATAAATGGCTTCATCACGCATCGATATCACCTCGTTTGTCAGGCTTTGTTCACCGATCCGAAGAGCGTCAGTTTTTCTCTGACAACGTCCTTGATCGCTTCAGCGCCTGGTTTCAATAGCTTTCTAGGGTCATAGCCCTTGCCTTGCAGGTCTTTCTTTTCTTCGATGTACTTGCGGGTTGCCGCGGCGAATACGAGTTGGCATTCAGTGTTGACATTGATCTTGGAAACGCCCATCGTAATGGCTTTTCTAACCATATCATCGGGAATACCCGAACCGCCATGGAGCACAAGCGGAACGTGATTGGTTACCCGTTCGACTTCCTCGAGGACATCGAAATCGAGACCTTTCCAATTCGGTGGATATTGCCCATGAATATTTCCGATACCAGCGGCGAACATGTCGACGCCGGTCGCTGCGATCTGGCGACATTCTTCGGGATCGGCGATTTCGCCTCCACCGATGACGCCATCTTCTTCGCCACCGATCGCTCCGACTTCCGCTTCAACCGAAACGCCCTTGGCGTGACATGCTGCAACGATTTCTTTTGTCTTCGCGAGATTTTCCTCGAAGGGGTAGTGCGACCCATCGAACATGATCGACGTGAATCCCGCTTCAAGTGCCTTGTAAGCTCCTTCATAGGTTCCGTGGTCCAAATGAACCGCTACCGGTACGGTAACGTTGTAAAATTCATCGAGTGCATGAACCATACCCATGACGTTCTTATAGCCACCCATGTACTTCGCGGCTCCTTCGGAAACACCGAGAATGACCGGAGATTTGAGTTCTTCGACCGTTGTCAGAACTGACTTGATCCACTCGAGGTTGTTGATGTTGATCTGAGCGACACCGTAACCTTCCTTGTGGGCCTTCAATAACATTTCTTTTGCTGATACGACTGACATTGTTATTCCTCCTTAGTTTTCACCTATATTATAGTATAATCCGCTTCATATAGCAAACGATAATCATCCTTGTGCGTTCTTCACCGCAGCGGCGATGAAAGCTTGGAAAAGCGGGTGTGGACGCAACGGTCTGGATACGAATTCCGGGTGAAACTGGACCGCCACGAACCAGGGATGATCCTTGAGTTCGACGATCTCGACGAGTTGGTCCTCGCTGTTGTATCCGGAGATGGTCATCGCGCTGTCTTCGAACTGTTCGAGATATGCGTTGTTGAACTCGTAACGGTGCCTGTGACGTTCATGAACGTGTTTCTTCCGATAGGCCCGATAACAGGTCGTATCTTCCTTGATCTCGCACGGATAGAGACCGAGGCGAAGGGTTCCGCCGAGTTCCTCGTCTTCGCTACGCCCGCGCTGAAGCGAGATGACGGGATCGGGCGTATCGGGATTGATCTCGGTCGAATTGGCTTGATGTAGACCGAGTACGTTACGCGCGTATTCGATCACGGCGAGCTGCATCCCGTAACAAAGCCCGAAAAAGGGCATGTCGTGTGTTCTCGCATACGTGATCGCCGCGAGTTTTCCGGTCGTCGCGCGCTTTCCGAACCCGCCGGGCACGACAATCCCGTCACAGGAAGCAAGGGCATCACCGATCGTATCCGAATCGACGGATTCTGCATCGATCCACGTGATCTCGATCCGTCTGTTCTGGGCGTATCCCGCATGCTTCAATGCTTCGATCAGGGACAGATAGGCATCCTTCAGTCTGACGTACTTGCCGACGATGGCGATATTGACCTTTTTTTCGAGACTCTTGATCCGATCGACAAGTTCGACCCACGGGGTGATATCCGCGGGCTTTTTATCGTATTCGAAGTGTTCGAGAATCGTGTCGTCGATTTTCTGTTCGTGCAACTTGATGATCGTCTCATAGAGCACCTCGACATCGAGCGCTTCGAATACGTCCTTGGTCTCCACGTCACAGAACAAGGCGATCTTTTCCTTGATATCGTCCTGGATCGGACCTTCGCTACGCAAAACGATGAGATCCGGATGGATTCCGAGACTCATCAGTTCCTTGACGCTGTGCTGAGTCGGCTTCGTCTTGAGCTCCTTGGCGGCTTTGAGGTAAGGTACGAGCGTGTTGTGAATATAGAGGGTGTTGTGCAACCCGAAGTCGCGCCTCGCCTGACGGATCGCTTCAAGAAAAGGCAGGGATTCGATGTCGCCGACGGTCCCGCCGATTTCCGTAATGACGACATCGGGATTCGTATGTTTCGCGACGTCGATGAGTTTTTTCTTGATCTGGTCGGTGATATGGGGGATGACCTGTACCGTCGCTCCCAGATAATCGCCACGTCGCTCCCTTTTGATGACGGTCTGGTAGATCTTTCCGGTCGTGATGCTCGAATGACGATTCAGATTCTCATCGATGAATCGCTCATAGTGTCCGAGATCGAGGTCGGTTTCCGCACCGTCTTCGGTGACGAAAACCTCCCCATGCTGATAGGGACTCATCGTGCCGGGATCGACATTGATATAGGGGTCGAACTTCTGCATGAAGACGTTCAATCCCCGACTTTTCAGAAGTTGCCCGATCGCCGATGCGGTAATGCCTTTACCGAGACTCGAGACGACGCCTCCGGTGACGAAAATGTATTTGGCCATATGATCATACCCCGTTTCATACTGTCTTTCAAAGACCCTATGTATTATACCAAAACTTTCTTTCCCGTACAACATCAAAATAAAAAGGCGTTTTCCGCCTTCTTATTCGTCATACATGTCTTCGTAGTCGTCCATGATCTCGTTGTAGTCGTCTTCGTCGTACTCACGATCGAATTCGATTTCCGGTTCGTCATCGTCATCGTCGTCATCGGTGGACTTGATCGGAAGCTCGACATCAATGTATTTCTTTTCTTCCTTGATCTCTTCGTCTTCCTCTTCTTCTTTGGCGTCTTCCTCGTCGTCCTCGTCATCGGCCTTTTTGGCGTTCTTGGCCCGTTCGGCTTCGACGTCTTCGAGGTTGAACTCCGTGAAGTCGAGATCTTCGTCGATGTCTTCGTCCTCATCCTCGATCGGATGTTCGTTGGCATACGCGAATCCATCCTGATCCCACAACTCGAGATTTCCGTCCTTGAGGTTCCATTGGTCGTCCCCACAATAAACGAACATCGCGCTCTGCGTGAGATCCATGTAGAATTGCGTAATCCGATCGATGTTGTCCGGATCGAAATCCTTGAACTCAGCCACTTTGTGGATGAGATCATGGATCGTCATCGGCCCTTTATTCTCTTTCAAAACTTGGATGGCGATGTCCAACATGGCCATTGATTTGTATTTATCGTTCATTTCTTCCTCCTAAACCGTATTCATTGTATCCGAAAGCACCCCTTTTTGCAAGCCTTTTATGTCGATAATTGGGTAAGTGCCAGGACAATGAACAGGATAATGGCCAGAACAACAAACAGTTTGAGCATTTTCTTGACGAAACTGAGGACGCCAGAACCAAAATGATTCCCACGAAAAAGATACCGACGATCTTGATGATCTCGGGGATCGGCGCGATGAACTCCAGGTAGAGTTCGATCAGGCGATCATCGATTTTCAATGAATCTCGCCAGAAACTCATTGAATTTATCGTAAAGTCCCATTAAAAAACCTTTGACTGTTTCCCAGATTTGCATGCTTTGTTCCTCCTAATATTTTCGTCTGTTTTCCACGGCTTTCGCGAGCGTCAACAAGTCCGCGTATTTCAGGTCCGTCCCGACGGGAAGACCGTAGGCAAGACAGGTGATCGAGAGATCGCTTTCTTCGAAGAGCGACTTCCAGAAACTTCGCCGTCATTTCCCCTTCGACGGTTCACTTGTCGCGATGATCATTTCCTTGATCGTTTTCGAGCGCGTTGTTCGAGTGCGTCGATCGAAGGTCCTTGTCCGTGATTCACTCGGGAAAAATCGATGACACCGCCGAGGACGTGATAGAGGCGAAATACGTCTTCATCTTTTCCATGACGAACACATCCTTCGCTCGGCGACAACCATGATCACATCTGATCCCGGGTCTCATCCTGACAGATCGGGCAGGGATCATGATCGGCGAGCATCCCGCACGTCGAACACGTCTTGATGTTTTCCTTGAGGTTGGCAAGATCCTTGGAAAACGTGAGAATGTCCTCGTCCTCCTGTTGGGTCGCCAAGTGAAGCGCGAGCCGTTCCGCCGTCTTTTCGCCGATCCCCGGCAATCGTTCAAGATCCTCCATGAGTCTTTTCAAAGCTTTGGGATACATTTAAAATCCGAATCCGCCGAGCCCGCCACTGAACTGTCCCATGGTTTCCTCGGTTTCCTGATCGATCTGTTTGAGGGCGTCGTTGACCGCGACCAGGATGGCATCCTGCAAAAGATCGGCCTCTTCGAGCATTTCCTGATCGATCTGGACGTCAATGACCTGACGCGTGCCTTGCATGATGACGGTAACACCACTCGCCTTGCCGAAGAATTCCTTGCGTTCGAGCTCTTCCTGGGCTTCCATCATCTGTTTCTGCATTTTCTTGAGTTTATTCAACATATTGGGGTTCATAGTCTACTCCTTAATCTTTATTCGATCACCGAAGTACGCTTTCGCCAGGGCGATGGTCTCCGGTTCATGTTCTTCCGTATTCTCATCCTCGGCATACATGCCGAGGTCATGGGGGGGCAGTTCCGGTTTCTTGTTTCCGGACGTCCACTGTTCGAGATAGATCGTCCTGATCTTTTCCCAGTCGCCGGTCCGAATCGCGATCAGATCCCTGACGAGGTCATGCTTGCTGTTCAGGATCTTCAGGATCTGCGCCTTCGTTTCCTTTTCCATGATGCGCTTGCACATCGTCATGTCGTCATAGGCGATGAGCATCGTATCGGAAACCGCTTCGAGCTTGCCCTGATAAAGGAGATAAGCGGCCATTTTCAAGTGTTCCTTCGGATAATCCTTGAGATGCGGCCATCCTTTCAAGAGCAGTTCTTTCTTGTCCTTGTCGCTCTCGTGAAGGACGCGTTCGACGTCCTTGACCGTCACGAGCGGTTTCCCGCTCTCTTTCTTCCGTTCGGGTTTTGGCGTTTCTTCCCTCAAAACGGGCTTCGTTTTGAGCACTTCGATCTCGCGTCTCAAGTCCTCGATCGCCTGAACCTGGTCGAGTGCCTTGACGTCCTTGTGTTCGACCATTCGGATGAGTGCGAGTTCGACGTAAGCACGTTTCTGGTGCGTCCACTTGATATCCTGCTGGAGTTTGTTCAAAATGTCCAAATAGCGATAGATGCGGTCGACGGACAGGACGTTCGCGAGTTCTTCGTAACGGGGCTGATCGACTTTCATCGTTTTCTCGATCAGAATATCCCGAAGAGCCAGAATGAGATCGTTCGTGATCCGCGTCATCTCTTTCCCGGCGGCGATCAGGTCTTCCAACAGAACCATCGCCTTGCTGATCTGCTTGTTGTATAGTGCGAGCAGCATGTCGTTCAAAACGGTTCTCGACACGCTCCCGGAGACGAGGTGAACATCCTCGTCGGTAATCTTCCCGTCGGAAAACGATACGGTCTGGTCGAGGAGACTGATCGCGTCCCGCAGTGCGCCTTCGGCGTTCTCCGCGATCGAACGAATCGCTTCTTTCTCGATCTCGATCGATTCCTTGGAAACGATCTCTTCGAGCTTGCCGATGATCTCCGTCAACTCGATATTCTTGAAATCATAGCGCTGACACCGGGAAAGAATCGTAGCCGGTATCCGGTGCACTTCGGTCGTGGCGAGAATGAATATGACGTGTTTGGGCGGTTCTTCGAGCGTCTTGAGCAGCGCGTTGAACGCCCCCGTGGTCAACATATGGACCTCGTCGACGATGTAGACCTTGTATCGTCCGACACTCGGCATGTACTTGACCTTGTCGCGAATCTCACGAATCTCGTCGACGCCGTTGTTCGATGCGGCATCGATCTCGATGACATCGGGAATATCCCCACGTTCGATGCCCTGACAGATGTCACAGGCATTGCAGGGGTTTTCATTCGGCTGGTGCTGGCAATTCACGGCTTTGGCGAATATTTTGGCGATACTCGTCTTACCGGTGCCTCGTGGTCCGCTGAAGAGGTAGGCGTGGGCGATCTTCTGTTGTCTGAGTGCGCTTTGAAGCGTCTTGATGATGACCTTTTGACCGGCGACCTCATCGAATGAACGCGGTCGATACGTCCGGTATAACGCCTGATATGACATCCTTTGGACCTCTCTTTCCTTATCAGTACCATTATAGCACATCCGGGTGGGGCTTTTGTCTATTTTCCGAGACAGAACCGGGAGAACATGTCGTCAAGGAGTTGGTCGGGGTCGTGTTCGCCGAGAATATCGCCGAGACTCTGCCAGGCCGCTCTGAGGTCGACGGAAAGCATGTCGACCGGCATCCCTTTTTGAATCGAGGAAAGCACGTCTTCGAGCGAGCGCTTCGCTTCCTCGACCTTGCCGATATGGCGGACATTGGCGAGATAATTGAATTCGCGTGACTCGATGTCCTCGAGCGACAGGACTTTGAGAATCGCGCGTTCCAGATCTTCGATACCCGTTTTGGCGCGTGAAGAGATCCAGACGACGTCGGACATGGAAAGAACCCGTTTCAAATCGGCCTTGTTTCCGATGATGAGACGTTTCTTGTCTTTGGTCCACTCGATCAGATCGAGGTCTTCTTTCGTCAGTTCTCTGCTTTGGTCTAGGACGAGAAGAACGAGTTCGGCTTCCGCGAGTGCCCGTTTCGAACGCATGACGCCCATCTGTTCGATCACATCCTTTGAATCGCGAATGCCGGCGGTATCGATCAGTTTGAGCATGACGCCCTGAATGTTGATATAGGCTTCGATCGTATCCCGTGTCGTTCCGGCGATATCGGTCACGATGGCTTTGTCCTCGTCGAGCAAGGCGTTCAAAAGGCTGCTTTTCCCGACGTTTGGTTTGCCGATGATGACCGTTTTGACGCCTTCTCGGATCATCCGGTTCTTCCGGGATCCCTTGAGAAGTCTCTCGATTTCTTTTAGCAACCC
>JAGYNT010000053.1 GCA_018399615.1 Acholeplasmataceae bacterium | reverse complement strand
TATTTCAAGAATACGCTCGAAGGGCTCCATCCGTCCTGGAGAAATGTTTTATCCGAAGCGATCCGAAACGGCATCCCGATGCCGTCGATGTCCGCAGCCCTCGCCTACTTCGACGGATACAAGACCAGAAGACTGCCCGCCAACCTTCTCCAGGCACAAAGGGATTATTTCGGTGCGCATACGTATGAACGCATCGATCGTCTTAGAGGCGAATTTTTCCATACGAACTGGACCGGCCGCGGTGGCGATACGTCATCGACGACCTACAACGTATAAAGGAGACCTGATGCATATGACAATCGGTACGAATCTCAAAGACAAAGTGGTCGTCATTACCGGCGGAGCCGGAGGACTGGGCTCATCCTTTTCCAGAATTGTCGCGTCTTTCGGTGCCAAAGTCGTCATTATCGGCCGAAACGAAAAGAAAGCACAAGCGTTTGCCGAGTCACTCGTCGACCAGGGACATGAAGCCATGGGCCTGAGCGTCGACGTCACCGACAAGGACGCGCTCGTTCGTGCCCATGACATCGTCTTGTCGACCTATGGGAAGACCGACATCCTGATCAATTGTGCCGGGGGGAATCACCCGAAAGCGACGACGACAGATGAAACGTTCGACCCGGGTCACGATGGGACCCGAGGTTTCTTCGATCTCGATCAGGACGCGTTCAACGACGTCTTCAAACTCAATTTCACCGGGACGCTTCTGCCAACACAGGTGTTTGCAAAAGACATGATCGGCAACCCCGAGGCATCGATTTTAAACATCAGTTCGATGAGCGCTTACGCCCCGTTGACGAAAATTCCGGCGTATTCCGCCGCCAAAGCGGCGATCAACAATTTCACGCAATGGCTCGCCGTGCACTTCGCCAAGGAAAACATTCGTGTCAACGCGATCGCTCCCGGGTTCTTTCTGACCGAACAGAACGCATCGCTTCTGAAACATGAAAACGGCGAGTACACGAAACGGACCGAAAAGATTCTTTCCCAGACACCGATGGGACGTTTCGGTGAAGCCGAAGAGCTTACGGGGACGCTTCTGTGGCTGCTCGATCCGCGGGCATCCGGTTTCGTCACGGGCATCGTCGTTCCCGTCGATGGCGGGTTTTCCGCCTTCAGCGGTGTTTAGGAGATGCCCATGAACATCAAGGTGGAAAATCCCAAGGATGAACCTTTGAACGACGGACAGATCGAGACCGCGTTGAGACGATCCTTGGAAGGCAGGACGGTCGACAAGGTTTTGTTGATACCACCCGATTTCACGCCCGTTTCCATTCGAATGCCGGATATGTCACGTCCAGATATTATCATCTTTTTTTTTTGAAAGAACGGGCGACGGTCGATATTCTTCCCATTGGGCACACACGATCCGATGACGAAAGAAGATCGATTCGATGTTTTAGGCATTCCCATGACCGCTTCATTGTCCACAACTGGCGAGAAGACATCGTGAGCGTGGGCGAAGTGCCGGCTTCCTATGTCAAGGAGATTACCGGAAGGTCTTTGGGAAGAAAGGCGTGACCTGTGAGGTCAATCGTCTCATCATGGATGAATCCTATGACCTGATCATCTCGATGGACGGGTCGTTCCGCGTGAAGTCATCGGTATGGCGAACCACTCGAAAAACGTGTTCGTCCGGATGTGGCGGAAAGCGATCCATCAGTCGCACATGATAGGTGCCCTTTACGGCATGGAGCGCATGATGGGGAAAGACCATACGCCGGTGCGGAACGTGCTCGATTACGCCCTGAAACACTTTTTGAGCGATCGCCCGATCCCTGTTCGTGCTGACCGTGACGACGAGTGTTGAAAATCGGATCGCACGGGCTCTATATCAGGGGATACCAGGAGACGCTTGAAGAGGCCGTTTTGATATCGCAACGGAAAAACATCGAGTTTCTTCCCAGAGGCATAAAAAAGTGCGTCGTCTACCTGGATCCGAAAAGAGTTCAAAGTACGTGGCTTGGAAACAAGGCGATCTATCGGACACGCATGGCGATCGAAGATAACGAGGAGCCTGCTCATTTTAGCCCCGGGAATCACCAAGTTCGGTGAAGACCCCGGGATCGACCGCATGATCCGAAAATACGGATACGTCGGGCGTGACCGGGTCATGGAGCTTTTTCAAAGAACACGATGACTTGAAAGAAAACATGGCCGTCGCGGCGCACCTGATCCACAGTTCTTCAGACAAAGATTCAAGATCACCTACGTTGACATATTTCAAAACAGGACGTAAGAAACGTCGGCTTCGATGCCGCAAGCTATGACGACATGATCAGGGCGATACGATCCCAGTCTCTGAGGCCAGGGTGGAACACATTGGAAGACAGGAAAACGATTTTCTATATTTCGAACCCGGCCTTGGGCCTGTGGATCGACGAAGAGCAAGGTTTGACTATCATCTCATGAGATGCGTGATTGGAAGACATGTGTTTATTCACGAGATTTCCTTTTGAACAATGAGGTTGCTGCGAAAACTCCTATCATACCTACGCGAAGGATTTGCCGATCATCGACTACCATTGTCATCTCGATGCCGGAGGTCATCTATCGGAATGAAACGATTGACAACTTGAGTCGTGCCTGGCTCGGCGAGGATCACTACAAGTGGCGCTTGATGCGGGCGAAAGGCATCGATGAGTCCTTTATCACGGGAGAAGAGGCTGACGAAAAGAAATTCATGAAGTGGGCTTCCGTCGTCCATGGCTCGTCGGCAATCCGCTTTATGCAGGCGCATCTGGAACTGAAGCGCTTTTCGACATCGATGGAGTTGTTGAATCCGGATACGGCGAAAGCCATTACGACGAGGCGTCGAAATGGCTACGCGAACTGACTCCGAGAAAACTCATTGTCGAAACAACGTCAGAAGTCATCTGTACGACCGATGATCCGACCGATACGCTTTTATGGCATGACCGGATTCGAAAAAGACGATACGTGCGAAACGCGCGTCATTCGCTTCCGACCCGATCAGGCGATGCGATGTCGAAGGCGAAGACTTCTTGAACTGGTTGAAGAAGCTCACAAAGACGTCGTCGGGTATGGCTATAAGACAGCTCGATGAGTTCCAGAAAACCCTTTATGAACGAATGGTCTATTTCCACGAACGGGGAACAGAGACTCTCCGATCACGGACTCGATCGCTTCGTCTATGCCGAAGCGACGAAGGAAAGAAGGTCGAACGAATCTTCGCGAAAATCTTGAAACGAAAGACTCCGACCGACCTCGAACGCAAGCAATACGTCGGACACATGCTCCGTTTTCTTCGGAAAATCCTATAGGAAACTCGGTTGGGTCCAACAATAATACATATCGGGGCTCTCAGAAACGTCTCGACCCGCAGTCTGAAACGATTCGGACCCGATTCTGATTCGACGCCATGGATGACCTGTCTTCATGGGTGAACTCAAAGCGTGTCTCGACGAACTCGATCGGACGAACGAACTGCCGAAAACGATCGTCTATACGCTCAATCCTAGAGACTTCGAGCCCGTCATCACGCTTTGCAGGCCTTCAGGGTGAAGGCATTCCGGAAATACGTTCGGTTCTTCCTGGTGGTTCATGGATACGATCGACGGGATGACCAAACAGATCAAAGCTCTGGCGAACAACGGTCTCTTATCCGAATTCATCGGCATGCTGACCGACTCCGTTCCTTTCTGTCCCTATCCACGGCACGAGTACTTCCGCCGGTTCTGCAATGTCATCGGTGAGGAAGTTGAAAGGGATACTTTGGAGGATTATGACATTACTCGGAAAATCGTCCGCGATGTCGGCTATTACAATGCGAAAAGGTATTTCGATTTCTCCTGAACAAAAAGGCTTGGCTCTCCACGTTGTGGAAGAGACAAGCCTTTGTCTGTAGTGTGAAACTTATAGGAAAGAAAATGAGGCTGAAAAGGACACGGAGAACACCCAAGCCGGCGAGCACGGCCAACGTCTTTTAGGCATTACACCGTTGTTGCTCATGGCTTTGCCGAACATGCCGAAGACAGGGGGGTGAATCAGAAACGGCATCGCGAAGATGAAGTTGATCGAAATCCGGTCAGTTGGCGCGGCATTCCGCTTTCGAACATGCCGCCTTGGAGGTTTGCCGCGAAGAGACCGAAATGGGATATGGCTTTTTCTGCTGTTCGCCATGGCGGCGTTTTCCAGATCCATGCCCGCGAAATGGAGCATCGCAGATCCGCCGAAGACGGCGAGCGAGTTGCCAGCCGATCGAAGAAAGTGATCATGATTTCTAGTTTCTCTTCACTTCGCGAAACGAAGCGTAGTCAAAGCGAAATAGGTCAGGACAATCCCGATCAGAACGACGATCAGGCCGGAATGACGAGAGCGAACCGTTGGTCACGCTGATCGCGAAATCGTGAGCGAAGAGGTGACCGAAAAACGGAATATTGATCATGATCGGTGCGCGATCCCTTTGCGGCTTCACCAAATGTCACCTGCCGATACAGGCACAAATGATCCCGCTGTCAGGAAAGGCTTCCGGCCATACCTGGGAGCGAAATATCGACGTTGTTCGATTTCCCGGTAAAGAAAACGAAGCAAGGCGATTCCGACGAACATCCAGAAGAAGCTGTCCGAAGAAACCATAGGCCATGACTTGCACCATGCCGGTCAACGTGAACGCTTCGAGCAGTCGGGTGCCGCCGACGATGGGCTATACGCCCGCGAGTACCATACGAGGAATACCACCGAACAACAAAAGCCGCATGGTCGGTCCCGCACGCCAGTCGCTGAAGACCATACCGAGTCCGCTTGAGAGAAGCATCGCGAAGAAGATCTGCGGAAGAGCGATCAGGGGGTTCACTACATGAAGAAATCACATGTCCTAAAACGCGAGAATCGACAAGATTGCGATGAGTTCGATGAGGCCTCGGTTCAGATAGTGCCGCTTGTTATCGATTTTGGCTTTGCTGTCGATCAGAATGATCGGCTGCAGCAATGCCGAAGAATATAACAAGGGACTGAACTTATCGAGGTCGCCCCGCTCAGGTAGATGATTCGATATGAGAAATAATCGCGATCAGAATGAAGAAAGCACGTCAAGAAGATCAACTGAGTACCCTTTGTTCCCAGGATGACTTCTTCATCGTTTAGGACGACGTCATCCGGTTTCGGTGTCTTAGGTCTCCAAAAGGTGTTTCTGAGCTTTGTCCACCGACGAAAAACGTGGCGATCAAAGCGATTGATCGTTGTCGCTCCGGTGAGCCTGACCGGGAACTCCGCCAGACCCGGTGTCGCGAGTCCCTTGATCTCGAGAACCATGCCCAAGGTCAAGCCAAAGACGACGATAATCAAAATCGGTGAATACTTTGTTCCGGCGACTACAGAGGCGCGCGATCAACACGACGACCAGCAACATGGCAAGGGTCCAGTGTCAGGTGACTGAAAATCTCCAAAATTCCGTAATTCGTGATTTCCTCAATTTGATTTAAGATCTAAAGGGTGTCATGTTCATGGCATCCTTTCAATCTTTACTCTATCTGTCATAGGGTTTCGACTCATATTATAGCATAGATGGTCGTTCAACGGATTGTTATGACGATTTTTGGTAAAAGCGGGTTTACCGGCTCATATCGAGTTATCGGATCCTCTGTCTTTATTTTTGCTTGATACATCTTGTAGTCGATGCGTCTGATGAAGGCATCGAAGCCATATTCTCGACGGTAAAGAGATCGGCACCGTAACAGAATTCGATACGGTAGGGTTTATCGGAGGAATCGTTGTATCGTTTCAAAGCCGCCTCGATTCGATCCATGGTCTCGATGAGTCTGGCGTGTGACTCCGTATCGATGACGATCAGAAACTCATCGCCACCCATGCGTACGACCGAATCTTTGATACCGATATTTTCTTTTATGATTCCGACGATTGTCCGGAGGGC
Source organism: Acholeplasmataceae bacterium (assembly GCA_018399615.1). Taxonomy (GTDB): domain Bacteria; phylum Bacillota_I; class Bacilli_A; order Acholeplasmatales; family Acholeplasmataceae; genus RECG01. The sequence continues at coordinate 1,641 of JAGYNT010000053.1, read as the reverse complement.
GTGATCGCCTTCGGCGTGACCGAATTGATCGTTGATCGCTTTGAGTCCGTCCAGATCCACGAAAACCATCCCGAGCGTATCCTCGATGCCACGCAGAATCTTTCGTTCCATATGACTCATGAAAGACGCTCTCGTAACGGCATGCGTCAGATCATCGGTTTGGAGCATGCGCTCCTGCAAGTGAATGGACCCGATGACGAAGGCGAAGGCGATGGAACTCCATATGAGCAGAACACCATAGACGAAGACTTGGACACTTCCGAGGGCGATCGGAAAAAGACCGAAGATCAAGAGGAGACGACGATCTTTTACGGTGACACGCGATCGAAACAGAAAGAGCGAGAGCGCAGCGGAAAAGATGAACAGATACGTGATGACGATCTGGATGAGAAACAGCGGACCACGGACGTAGACGTTGTCGCTCGTGACAGAGAAAACCCATCCCGTCAGCGGTGATGAGAGTGCGAGAAAAAGAGACGTCGCGAGCATGATGCCGGCAAGGACGTGAACGGATTTCGGAATTTCATTGGGGCGAAGCACGAAGTTCAACAGGAAAAAGAACCAGGTATAGGCGATGATCGCTCCCGTGACAAACAAAAGGACGTGAAGGACGTAGGAAAGCTCGACGAACCATGAGACATCCACGCGGTTGATCATGACCGTCGCGGCTTCGAACAGAAGTTGAAACAGGACGGTTGTGGAAATGAAGATGAACAACCGGTTCATCTTGTCGGTCAGGTCGAGACTCTTGATCGAGTAAAACACATAGATGGATAGAACGATGAAAGCGATGAAATTGATATCGGCTCGATAATAGGCTTCAAGAGTCATGGTTTCCCCTTTGACAATGTGCTTGTTGATGGTTCGATTATAGCACATTTCGTTAAAAAGCGCACGAATTGAAAAAAGATGCTTTTTGAGCGATTTTCATACGACTCGAGCGATTTCGAGACACGTCTTGGTCAGAGTTTTACGTTGAAACGGATATGAGAAACACCACAAGGACGTACGAAAAACGCCATTGGTGTGATAAAATGAAAAGGAATACGTGTTGTTGAAAGGACGTGACCGATATGCAACCGAGGTACAATGAAGACCTGATTCCTTATCTGTATGAAGGGGTCTATGTCGTCGACCAAAAACGCAAGATCATCTTCTGGAACGAAGGAAGTGAACGCATCACCGGATACAAGGCATCCGAAGTCATGGGTGGTTTTTGTTACCACAATCTTCTTCAACACATCGATGCCAACGGAAAACAGTTATGTCTGGATGGTTGTCCGTTGCACGACACGCTCAAAACCGGGATCATCAATGAGGCGCACGTTTTTTTAAGACATAAAGAGGGGTATCGCGTTCCGGTCATGGTCAAATCGCTTCCGATTTATGATGATGATAACCGTATTGTTGCAGCAATCGAAGTCTTTACCGATGAACGGTTTCAAAAAGCTGTCTATGACGAGAACATCCAACTCAAGGATAAGCTCAAGACCGATCCGTTGACCCGGGTTGCCAATCGCCATTTTTTCGATTTCCAGTTGGCGAAACGAATCGAAGAAGCTCGTATCTTCAACCGTCCGTTCGGCTTGCTGGTCATCGATATCGATCACTTCAAAGCGGTCAACGACACGCACGGACACC
>JAGYNT010000052.1 GCA_018399615.1 Acholeplasmataceae bacterium | reverse complement strand
TGCCTTCGACGTACCGCTACCCAATGTCGTCGTCGATCACATCAAGGAAAAGGCCGATCTGACCAAAGGTGTGTGTCACTATCTGTCTTATGCCATGCATGACACAAGGAAGACACCGCAGGAAATCGCGTACGCGGTTTCCAAAGGGGAGATCGACTTGTCGGTCTTTGAAACTCGGACACCGGGTGAACATCTCGCTCTGCTCGAGCCGCACATCCACCATGTCCTTGGGAAAATCTCGGACATGACGCGATTCAGAGAGAAACAGGAAGAAGAACGGGAAGTCCCGGATCGTTACGTGATCGTCGCGACCGGAAACATCTATGAAGACATCGAACAGGCCGTTTCGGCGGTCAGAAACGGTGCCGACATCATCGCCGTCATCCGCAGTACCGGACAGTCGCTTCTCGACTTCGTGCCCTATGGCGCGACGACGGAAGGGTTCGGGGGAACGTATGCGACACAGGAGAATTTCAGGTTGATGCGTCAGGCGCTCGACGATGCTTCGAAAGAAGCGGGGCGATATGTCCGGCTCGTCAACTACGCTTCGGGGTTGTGCATGCCCGAAATCGCCGTCATGGGGGCGATCGAAAGACTCGACATGATGCTCAACGACTCCCTATACGGCATCATCTTTCGTGACATCAACATGAAGCGGACATTGATCGACCAGTATTTTTCACGCGTCCTTTCGGCTTACGCCAAGATCGTGATCAACACCGGGGAAGACAATTATCTCACGACATCGGACGCGTTTCTCGAAGCCCACACCGTGCTGGCGTCACAGTTCGTCAACGAGCAGTTCGCCAAACGCGCGCTGATGGACGAAAGTCTCATGGGGCTGGGGCACGCCTATGAGATCGATCCCGGAATCGAAAACAGCTTTCTCTATGAGCTCGCGCAAGCCCAGATGGCCCGGGAGATCTTTCCGCGGGCACCGCTCAAGTACATGCCTCCCACCAAACACATGACCGGGGACATCTTCATGGGCGTCGTGCAGAACTGTCTGTTCAACGTCACGGCCGTGACGACCAAACAGAAGATCCACCTCCTCGGCATGATGACCGAAGCGATCCACACGCCTTTCATGAGCGACCGTGCGCTCGCTCTGAAACAGGCGACCTATGTCAGCAAGGCTTTGAAGAACTTCGGTGATGAAATCGAATTCAAAGAAGACGGTATCATTCGAAATCGAGCCGAAAACGTCCTTGAAGAAGCCGAGAGACTTCTTGAAGAGGTTGAAAAGGACGGTATCTTCAAGTCGCTTGAAAAAGGCGTATTCGCCAGTACCAAGCGAAAAGAGACGGGTGGAAAAGGTTTCAAGGGCGTCTTTCCCAAGAGCGCATCTTACGCGAATCCGGTTCTCGATCGCCTGACCCTCGAACTCACGAAAGGAGGACGATGATGGAACACATGATCAGACCCTACGGGGATACCAAAGATGACGGCAAGATCCAGATCAGTTTCACGCTTCCCATGCCCTATGACGCTCGCGGCGAAGAAGCCGCCAAGGCCATCGCCTTGAACATGAATCTTGATCCCGCGGTCGTCTCGGGCATGGCCCCGAGCGATTCATTCAGTTTTTACGTCGTCTACGGGACCATGACGATTCCCGTCGATGTCACGAAACTCGGGAAGTGACCGAAGTCGAAAGTGCGGCGATGACCGGGCGAAGAAGTCGAAACATTCATCGAAACACCTTCGACCAAAAACCCATCGTCGTCGTCGGGGCGTCAACCGGAACGGATGCCCATACCGTCGGAATCGACGATCATGAACATGAAGGGATACGCCGGTCACTGCTGGGACTCGAACGATACAAGGGTATCGTCGCCCATAATCTCGGCGGACAAACATCGACAACGAAACGCTTCTCAAGGAAGCGCATCGACAAAAAGGCGGATGCGATTCTCGATCAGTCAGACCGTGACCCAGAAGGACGTCCATATCCGGAATCTGACGCATTTCATCGAACTGCTCGAAGCGGAAAACGTCCGCGAGATTTTTCTTATCGTCGGCGGACCCCGAATCAACCACAAGCTCGCCAAAGAACTCGGTTACGATGCCGGGTTCGGACAGAAAAAGTATGCCTCGGATGTCGCGAGTTTCATCGTCGAGGCTCTGAAACGAAAGAGGGATCAGGATGCTTCGTGATGTCATTCACTTCTATCGTGTCGAGGATCTGTCCAAGGTGAAGGACTTTTATGAGAATGTCCTCGGACTGCATCTTTACAAGGATCAGAAGAAGTGTCTGATCTATGATGCGACCTTCGGAAAGATCGGCTTCTGCCTCCATTTTCCAAAGGAAGAAATCAGTCAGAGCTGTCTGACGTTCGTTTATGACGAAAAAAAGGATCTCGAAAATATCCGGAAACACCTGATCGAACATGGTTACGAACCCGGACCGATCGCAACAAACGAATATTTCAAGATCACCCATTTTTTCGTACGCGACGGCAACCGACTCAACGTCGAATGCCAAGTCTTTCTGTATGAGGAGGTCTGACCATGGGCGGTGCGGTCTTTATTGTTTTAGGCGGTCTCGTCATCGCGTTTCTCGCGATTTCAATCGCTTTGGCGCATATTCTCAAGAATATTCTGAAAAGACGTCGGTCACCCGAACAATACCGGATCGCCGTTGTCGCCAAGCTCGATCCGGATCATCCGTCGATCCGAAAAACATCGGCTGCTTCCTACCGTCTCGTTTTTAGGGTCAAGGACGAATATCTCGTCTTTCCCGTCAAAAGGAAAGTCTATGAATCCTATCATGAGGGCGACAAAGGGGAACTCCTTTATCGGAAGGACCAATTCATATCCTTTGACGTGACCGGTAGCGATTTACCCGTGTTCGAAGAACGGATCGAAGAGACATCGGACGCGCCGATTACCTTCTACGGAGAAGCGAAACAACTCGGTATCGACATCGGCAGTGACCGGGCGAAGCCCGTCACGATCGAAGCGGCAATCGACTACTATCAGGCGTTTATCGATGATTCATCGGACTGGTTCTTCGTGTTGACCGCGAAAGACAAAGCCTATCTTCAAGTCGAAAAAGACGAGGGAGAACGTTCAATCGTGACGTATCGAAACGACAGAAAAGAATCAAGAACGACGTGTTATCCGAAGGACGTCGAAGCGGCGATCACGGCGTTTTACCGCGATCATGACAGGGATTGCTGATGCCTGTTGTAATCATCTTTCGGATGGTGTAGAATGGACGTAGACCATGATCGGAAAACCGATCATATGAGGAGTGAAATGATGAAAATCTATACGAAAACAGGAGATCAGGGACAAACCGATCTCATGCAGAGGCGCGTGACCAAAGCGGATCTGCACATATCCGTCAACGGGTCGATCGATGAGGCGATGGCATCCGTTCTGATGGCCAAACAGGAGATTACGGACTCGTCCGTTTTAAGCGATCTCGATCGAATCCACGGCTATCTTTTCGATTCGGCCCACGAGATCGCTTTGGACGATGAAGAGAAGCGCTTGATCCAAGCGGAATACACGACCTGGGTCGAAACGAAAATCGATGAGCTTCAGAGTCGACTTCCCGTCTTGAAGAACTTCATAAGACTCGATCGGACGAAAGCGGCTGCCGCGCTCAATATGGTTCGTGTGACGATCAGAAGAGCCGAAAGGGAACTGATTCTTCTCAACAATGAAAAGCCGCTCAACTCGGATCTTCTGGCTCTGTTCAACCGCTTGTCCGACTACTTTTTCGTTTTGGGAAGGACGTTCAACCGGACGGATGAAGATCCGTCGGTTCGAACCTCGTGATGGGCGCTCGCCCATCTTTTTTTCGGGAGTCTCGGTTTCGGTGAAATCGCGTCTCGTACGGCTTTACAATGAAAGCCCTTTCGTGCTATCATTGAAGTAGTGAAAGGTGGCATAAGAACATGAAAAACATACGCGTGATCATTTGGGGATTCGGAGCGATGGGCCAGGGCATGGCCGATATGCTTTTCAATAAAAAAGGAGTCGAGATCGTCGGCGTCTGTGACAGGAATCCGTCATTCGTCGGAAAAAAGGTCACAGACGTTTTGGAGCGTACGGATATCGCTTCGAACGTCGTCGTTCAAGCGGATATCGAAGAACTTCTTGAAAAGGGGAAAGCGGATCTCTGTCTGCTCGCCACGGACAGTTTCGTCAAGGGTGCCTATCCGAAGATCAGGATGATCCTCGAACACCGGATCAACTGTATCAGCACCGCGGAAGAGATGGCTTACCCGAAGGCTGGCGAACCCGAACTTTCAAGAAAGATGGATGAGATCGCCAAGGCCAACGGCGTGACCGTTCTCGGTACCGGAATCAACCCCGGATTCATCATGGACCTGCTCGTCGTCGCCCTGTCCGGCACGATGAAGGACGTGACGCATATCAAGGCCAATCGCGTCAACAGTCTGAGCCCGTTCGGACCTGCCGTCATGGAGGAACAGGGCGTGGGAATCGGCCTTGAAACCTTTTTGGAAAAACGAGCGAAAAACGAACTCGCCGGACACGTCGGCTTCAAGGAAAGCGTTCATATGATCGCCGACGCACTCGGCGTCGAACTCTCGGGCTTTGAACAGCAGATGGAACCGATCCTGACCACGGTCGACCGAAAAAGCCCTTACGGCGATGCGAAAAAGGGGACCCTTGCCGGCATACACATGACCGGTCAGGGGAAAGTCGGCGGCAAGGTCATGATTGACATGCACCACCCGCAACAGATCGAACCTTTGATGGAAGGCACGCATACGGGTGATTACATCGAGATCAAGGGGACGCCGGAGATCAACATGGCGATTACCCCGGAGATCGATGGGGGAATCGGTACGATCGCGATGTGCGTCAACATGATTCCGCACGTCATCAATGCCAAGCCGGGATTGAAGACGATGATCGATCTTCCCGTGCCGAGAGCGATTCTCGGGGATATGCGGGACTTGCTCGAGTGAATGTGAGAGGGAGCCTTTTCAACGGGGTTTCTCTTTTATTCCCGAGGTGTTGTTGAGATATGGGAAAGGAGTGTTATCCATGGTCGAAAAAAATCGTTACGTTGAAATCAGAAGAACGCTTCTCGAAGCGGGAAAACGCAATAAGAACATACCCGAGGAAACGAAAAAGGTACCGCTTGAAATGCGGATGCGCGGAACCCTTCTGGAAGATGGAAATCTACTCGAACATGTCCGGATCGAAACGGAAACCGGGCGGATGGAAGAAGGCATTCTCGTTTCCGTCGATCCACGCTACGATCATGATTTCGGCGGGCATGTCGAAGAACTGCGTATCGTCAGACAAAGGATCAGAAAGGATATGCGTGATATCACATGACGGAATATCATAAGATCATGGAGCGACGGGCGTCGATCATGAAGCGATCACTCGGACTCGATTACGATCGTTTCGAGAGCGAAGGCATCGGATTCGATTATGAAATGATGATGCAGGATGCCGGGTATACCCTTCGGGACGTTGAAAGAATCCAACATGAAAACAATGTCGGACGGACACCCCTGATCGAATTGAAACGATTGACGGCATACGCCAGGAAATATGCGAAAAAAGGTTATGGAGCGAGAATCCTGCTTAAGGACGAAGCGGCCAATCTGAGCGGGTCATTCAAGGCGAGACGGGCGGCGATGAGCGTTCATCACGCCAAAAGACTCGGCTTCGAAGGTGTCATCGCCGCGACGAGCGGGAACTACGGAGCGGCCGTGGCCGCACTCGCCGCCCGAGCCGGACTGAAGTGCATCATCGTTCAGGAGTGCTTCGATTCGAAGGGAATCGGGCAACCCGAGATCATCGAAAAGGCCCGGGCCTGTCAGGCATACGGCGCCGAGGTCGTCCAACTCTCCGTCGGTCCGGAGTTGTTCAACCAGTTTCTCTTTCTTCTTGAAGAAACCGGCTATTTCAACGCCTCGCTCTATTCGCCTTACGGCATCATGGGAATCGAGACGCTCGGGGTCGAGATCGCGACCGAAGTTTTCAAGCGTTACCGGAAGTATCCGGAAATGGTCATCGCCACCAACGCCGGCGGGGGAAACCTGACCGGGACCGCCCGCGGACTCAAAAAAGCGAAAGCCATCGATACCGAGATTGTCGCGGCAAGCGTCGATCTCTCCGGTCTTCACATGGCGAGTGACACCGACTTCAACAAGAAGTCCTTTACGACCGGTCATACCGGATTCGGTATTCCCTTTTCGACGTTTCCCGATCGGAGTGACGTGCCGCGCAGTGCCGCGCGCCCGCTTCGCTACATGGATCGTTATGTCCTGCTCAATCAGGGCAGCGTCTTCTACATGACCGAAGCGCTCGCCATACTCGAGGGACTCGAACGCGGACCGGCCGGCAATACGAGTCTGGCAGCAGCTTTCTCACTCGCTCAGACACTGCCGGAAGACCACATCATCGTCTGCCAGGAAACCGAATACACCGGTGCCGGCAAACACGTCAATGCCCAGGTTCATTTCGCCAAAGAACACGGGATCGACCTTTTGTTCGGGGATCCGCTCAAGGAAATTCCCGGTAGGAACATCATTTTTCCCGAAGATGGCAGCAAGGTCAGACACCGGGAACTTTCGATGGACGACCTGAAACGATCATACCTCAGACACTATCGGGGAAACGAACTGAGCGACCGGGACTTAAACTACCTTTCGACCGAACTGAAAGTCGAAGAGAACAGACTGAAAGAACTATGGGAGGATATCCATGAAACCGAGAAATGACGACTTCAAAACCCGACGCGCCCACTTGGAAAAATATGACGATGAGGCGCTTCGAACCTATTTCCTGGAACTTACGGATCGACTGCTCGATCCCGTCATGAAGATGGCCAAGGACCATACGACGCCGGCGATCGAACGCAGCGTGCTCATGCGCATGGGTTTTTCTTCGGCGGAAGCGAAAGCGTTGACCGATCGCTTTTTCGAACATGATCTGCTCGCCCACGGTGCCGGACACATCGTCTATCGCTACGCGAAAGACCATGGAATCGGCTTGCGGGAAGCGGGAGAAAAGCTCCTGGAAGGAGACGCCATGGAGAAAATCAAGGAGGTATTCAAGGGATGATCAAACCGAATGAAAAACTCGATATCAGACAAATCCTGAAAGACCTCGAACACTACGTTCCGCGACGACGCGGGTGGACGTGGCGAGAAAAAAAGCCACGTAAAATCGGACCTTTCGACTACAAGGAAGTCAGTGCCGATCTCAAGCGTGGCGTACCTTTGCCGTCGGCCCGTTATCTTTCCGACATCGACCCCCAGCCGGTCGAGACGATTACCAGTGAGATCGCCTCAGGCCGATTCGAAGACGACATCCGGAGGATGCGGATGGCGGCCTATCACGGAGCGGATCACATCATGGTCATCCGGACCGCCGGTCAGTCGCACATGGACGGACTGCTCGAAGGGACCCCCCAAGGCGTCGGCGGCGTACCGATCACGAGAAAACAGGTCCGTGCCCAACGCAAAGCGCTCGACCTCATCGAGGACGAAGTCGGACGCAAGATCAACTATCATTCCTACGTGTCCGGCGTCGCCGGACCGGAGATCGCCGTCATGTTCGTCGAAGAAGGCGTCAACGGCGCCCATCAGGACCCGCAATACAATGTGCTTTACCGAAACATCAACATGATTCGCAGTTTCGTCGACGCCGCCGAAAGCAAGGCCGTCATGGCTTACGGTGAAATCGCCCAGATCGATGGGGCGCACAACGCCAACGCCACGGCAAGAGACGCCTGGAAAGTCATGCCGGAACTCCTTGTTCAGCACGCCATCAACAGCCGAATGAGCGAACGCGTCGGGATCAGGCCCGACCTGATCTGTCTTTCGACCGTTCCGCCGGCGGCACCTCCGAGTCCCGATCT
>JAGYNT010000051.1 GCA_018399615.1 Acholeplasmataceae bacterium | reverse complement strand
CTCATCGCTCCGGTTCCGGAGTCGGTGAGCAGGTCGATGAAAACATCATCGCTTTTCAGTGAAAAGGGATTGTATCCCGCTTCTTCGAGTCTCTTTATGCGTTCCTGACGTGAAATCCTTTTCATCGGTTCGACCATCTTGATTTTAAAGGGGGGGACGACATAGTCTCTGTTCATGTGAATCTCCTTTCGCCAAACGTCGTGACTTACTATCATTATACCATTTTTGCAGTCTTGTGAACTCCGTTTTTCAAACGATTCGCTCCCCCGACAAGCAGGACCAGAAGACATCCGGAAATCGCGATCCATTTGATCAGGCTGAAGAAGAGCGCGAGAATCGCGACAGCAGTCGGTTCAAGCGGATACTGGATCATGACGATCGAAGCGAAACTGTTTTCCAAGAGATCCGCCAGAAAAGCGAGCACAGGCAATGTGTTGAACACGCGGTATTTCTTCGATGTCGCCACGGTTGACCACACGAGAAAGAAAAAGAGATAGACGAGGGGCCAGATCAGATCGAACGTCAGGCGTGAACGGACGTAATCCATACGTCCCGTTTCACCGTAGTGTTCGGCCATGTCAAAGAGATCCGCCGGCGTATAGAAGCCTTTCGTGTCGGGCGTACCGACGCCTTCGGTGTAAAACGAGGTACGCGCCATTTCGTGGGGAAGCACGTGAATCATGAAAAAACCGAATACGATCAAAGATAGCATGAGCGTATACCGATTGGTCAGACGTTCGATCCATCCTTTGAGCTGATTCAACGCATCCACCTTGACACCTCATCTCTTTCTTATCCATTTTACCATTATTCCGGCCTGACAAAAAGAACCTTTCTTTTTTTTTCTCTTGTGATACAATGGTAATAGTGAGCACGTTTCACTCACGGAAACGTCCGTGACGCTTCCAAAGTGAAATCGTCTGATACAACTCAAAAAGGAGTCGAACACAATGCTTTTCGAACAATTATCAACGACACTCATTTTTCTCGGTGCGACCATGGTTCTCGCACTCATCTCGCTTTTCTATGCTCTGGCTTTGAACAGCAAGGTCAAGGCGATCAAAGTCGAAGACGAACGCATAAAGGAAATATCCTCCTTTATCCACGAAGGCGCCATGGCTTTCATGAGTCGTCAATATCGCATCATCATCTATTTTGCCATCGGTGTGGGCTCGATCCTCGCCTTGACCGAATTCATACCCGCTCTTGAAGGTGCCGAAGGCGTCGGCTGGAAAGCGGCAATCGCGTTCGTCGTCGGTGCGCTTTTCTCCGGTTTTGCCGGATGGGTCGGTATGCATACGGCAACCAAAGCGAACTCACGAACGACCGAAGCGGCGAAAAACAGCGGTATGCCCGCGGCGCTGCGGGTGGCATTCAGCGGCGGATCCGTTCTCGGTCTTACCGTCGTCGGTGTCGGTTTGTTCGGACTTGCCCTTTTGTTCACGATCTTCTATCTCGCATTCGGCGGCACATCCTCGGATCCGCTCGAACAGTATCGTGCCCTCACGCACGCCGTCAACACCGTTGCCGGCTATGGACTCGGTGCATCGTTGATCGCGCTCTTCGGTCGTGTCGGTGGCGGAATCTATACCAAGGCCGCCGATGTCGGTGCCGATCTCGTCGGTAAAGTCGAATCGGGCATACCCGAGGACGATCCGAGAAATCCCGCCGTCATCGCCGACAATGTCGGGGACAACGTCGGTGACGTCGCCGGCATGGGAAGCGATTTGACGGAATCCTACATCGGTTCGATCATTTCGGCCTTGACACTCGGTCTTTACGCTTTCGTTCACATCAATCCGGCCGATATTCTGTCCGGTGCGGTCACGATTACGACCAGTGATCTCGGCCAGACCGTGAAAGCCGTTGTCTTTCCGCTCGTCATTGCCGGTATGGGTACGCTTTCCGCGGTACTCGCCGTCTACTTCGTGCGCGTGAAAAACTGGATGAATCCGCAAAGAGCATTGTCGATCGCAACCTATATCGCCGCGTTCATCATGGTGGTGTCCAGTCTCGTTTTCAGCCTTCTTTTCTTCTCCGGAACGCGCGCCTGGGGCGTCTTCGGTGCGATCGCGGCCGGCTTGGTCGTCGGTGTCGCCATCGGATTCATTGCCGAATACTATACGTCTGGTGACTATCGTCACGTCAAACATATCGCCCAACAATCGAAAACGGGGCACGCGACCAATGTCATCGCCGGTTTCGGTGTCGGCATGCAGTCGACCTTCCTGACGATCGTCGCGTTGACGGCCGGGATCGTTTTATCCTATCTCTTCACCGGCGACATGTACGGGATCGCTCTGGCCGCCGTCGGTATGCTTTCGACCGCGGGCATTACGATTTCCGTGGACGCTTACGGACCGATCGCCGATAATGCCGGAGGAATCGCCGAGATGTCGAAACTCGACCACTCCGTACGGGAAATCACCGACAAACTCGATTCCGTCGGGAACACCACCGCAGCCATCGGCAAAGGCTTCTGTATCGGTTCCGCGGCACTGACATCCGTCGGTCTGTTCTTCGCTTTCGAGAAATCGGCCGGCCTCTCGGAAGGTGCGGGAATCGACATCCTTCAACCCGGCGTGCTCGTCGGTGTCTTCATCGGCGCGATGCTCCCCTATCTCTTTTCTTCGCTCGTCATCAAATCCGTTGGCCGAGCGGCCAATGAAAATGATCGAAGAAGTGCGCGACCAGTTCAGAAACGATCCGGGAATCATAAAGGCACCTCACTTCCCGATTGCGCGAAGTCGTCGATAGCTGCTCGACCAAGGCCAAACAAAGGAAATGATGCTGCCGGCTTCACTGGCCGTCCTGTCACCGGTGATCGCCGGACTCACGCTCGGCGTCAGGGACTCAGTGATAGGCTTCTGGTCGGCGGACTCGTATCATCGATCATGCTCGCGGTCTTCATGGCCAATTCCGGTGGTGCCTGGGACAACGCCAAGAAATTCGTCGAAGAGAAACCTCGGCGGCAAGGGTTCGGAAGTCACAAAGCGACGGTAACCGGGGATACGGTCGGCGATCCCTTCAAGGACACGGCTGGACCGGCGCCTGGACGATACAGTCAAACTGATGTCGATCGTCTCGCTGATCATCGTACCGATTCTCGTCGATCACCCCGTTGTTCAGTTTCCTGTTCTCATAAAAAACGAACACCGACGAAGTAGCTCGTCGGTGTTTTCGTCTTACGTTTCGAATAGATTCGAACCTCATAGGGTTTGAGTATGGATATCGTCTTTCGACGTGTGCTCGTAGTTCAGAAAGGATCATTTTGAGCGATGCAGTGTTCGGCTTTTCTTTCGGCATCCTAAGAGCGTGTCGTTCCTTTTTGGCATAGTTGGCCAAAACGAGATACATCTCATCCCCGGACTTCCGACTGAAACAATAGAGTTTCCTGTGATCCGGAAAATAGAGCTCGTAATCGCCTTCCTTGATTGCCTTGGAACTCGTGCGGATTTCGATCAGTTTCCGGTAGAAGTTCAGAATCGAGTGCGGGTTTTTTTCCTGCTCCCTGACATTGACATGATCCTTGTTCGGGTTGACGTCGATCCAGGATGCGTCTTTTGAGAAGCCAGCAAATTCCGTATCATCCCACTGCATCGGTGTACGGGCGTTGTCGCGACTCATGTACTTGATTTTCTTCATCATGCGCCGGTGCGACAACCTGAGTTGTTTCCGTCCGATGCGGTAGACGTTCTTGGTTTCGATATCCCGATACTGATCGAGGTTCTCGAATCGGACGTTGCTCATGCCGATTTCCTGGCCTTGATAGATAAACGGTGTCCCCCGTTGCAGGATCAACAGCGCGGAAAGCATTTTCGCACTCGCGTCGCGGAACGTCTTGTCGTCACCGAAACGGCTCAGACTGCGTGGCTGATCATGATTTTCCAGATAGAGCGCGTTCCATCCGTTCGGTTCGAGACCGCGTTGCCACGTGTCGAGGATGCGTTTGAGTTTGCGGGGACGAAAGGGAACGATGAACCACTTGTTGTTGATGTTGTCGACTCCCATGTGGTCGAAATGGAAGACCATGTCGAGCTCGTGTCGATCGGCGGCCGTATAGCGGAGTCCGTCTTCCGGCGTCACGAAGATCGTTTCACCGACGGTCATGGACCCATGCTTTTCAAAGACTTTTTGGCCGAATTCCCGTAAATACTCGTGTACTTTCGGTCCGTTCGCATAGTGTTCGAAACCGGTAAGTGCCAATTTCTTTTTCCCGTCGGGAAGACCGGGGACTTTCGAGATCAGGTTGATCACGTCCAATCGGAATCCATCGACACCGAAGTCGATCCAGTGCTCACAGATCTTTTTCAGATCGGCACGAACGTTCGGGTTTTCCCAGTTCAGATCGGGTTGTTTCGGATCGAAGAGGTGCAGATAGTACATATCCGTCGTTTCATCGTAAGTCCATGCACTGCCCGTGAAGAATGAGGTCCAATTGTTCGGTGGCCGATTTCCCTTGCCTTTGCGCCAGATATAATAATCGCGATAGGGGTTGTCCACGCTCTTGCGACTTTCTTTGAACCAATGGTGTTCATCCGATGTATGGTTGAAGACGAGATCCATCATCAGTTTGATGTCATGATCGTGCAACGTTTCGATCAAGGCCTTCAGATCATCTTTCGTCCCGAAAAGCGGGTCGATCTGAAGATAATCGGCGATATCGTAACCGTTGTCGGCAAACGGTGAAAGATAGATCGGTGACAGCCATACCCAGTTGATTCCGAGACTTTTCAGATAGGGTACCTTTTCCTTGATCCCCAAAAGGTCCCCGTAACCGTCGCCGTCAAGGTCGTTGAAACTGCGTGGATAGATCTGATAGATGATCGCTTCTGTCTTCTGACTCATGGTTTTTATCTCCTTTGCAAATCCTATTTCGTCTTGCTCGAAAATTTCCTTTACCGAAAGAGGCTTGATCGAATCCGTCGAAACACGTGGTCCGTCGTTCTCTTCTCGCTCATGTAAAGGGCATGTTTAAAAACATTATATCATGGATCGATACTTTTGTTTCTTAGGATTTGATTAAGAGAAGGGCAAACCCAGGCGGTTTGCCCGAATGATCAAAGCGCTTCGGCGATGGACTTGCCTTGCATGTGCAATGTCAGATAGTCCGGTCCTCCGGCCTTCGAGCACGTTCCGCTCATATTGAATCCGCCGAACGGCTGATAGCCGACGATCGCGCCGGTACACTTCCGATTGAAATAGAGGTTCCCGACATGGAAATCATGGCGCGCTTTCTCGAGGTTTTCCCGATTGTTCGAAATGACACCCCCGGTCAATCCGTATTCCGTATCGTTCGCGACTTTGAGCGCTTCGTCGAAAGAAGACACTTTCGTGACGGCCAAGACCGGTCCGAAGATCTCTTCCTGCATGAGACGGGCGTCCGGTTTCACATCGACGAATACGGTCGGTTCGATGAACCAGCCGGTTTTCATGTCGGCTTTTCCGCCACAAAGGAGTCTGCCTTCCTGTTTGCCGATTTCGATATAGGATGTGACCTTGTCGAATGCGGCCTGGTCGTTGACCGGACCGACATAGGTTTCCTGGTCTTCCGGGTTGCCGACACGAAGCCGTTTCGTCAATTCACCGATCCGTTTTACGAGTTCGTCATAGACATCCTCGTGAATGATCGCGCGTGAACACGCGCTACACTTCTGTCCGCTGAAACCGAAAGCCGAACGGACGATGGAATCGGTCGCGAGATCGAGATCGGCGTCGGAATCGACGATGATCGCGTCTTTCCCACCCATCTCGGCGATGACACGCTTGAGCCAGATCTGTCCTTCATGCACCTTGGCTGCCGCTTCGTAGATGTGCGTGCCGACCGCTTTCGAACCCGTGAACGAAATGAAGCGTACCTTCGGATGATTGATCAGATATTCACCGACTTCACTGCCGCGACCCGGTACGAAATTGAGGACACCCTTGGGCAATCCGGCTTCTTCCATGAGTTCGACGAACTTGTAAGCGATGACTTGTGTCGTTGAAGCCGGCTTCAGAAGAACCGTATTTCCCGATACGATCGCCGCGCTCGTCATGCCGGTCAAAATGGCCAGCGGAAAGTTCCAGGGCGGAATGATGACGCCGACTCCCAGAGGAATATAGCGATACTCGTTTCTTTCGGTATCCCGTCGGCTGAGGACCTCATCGTCGATGCGGTCGAGTTTCAGGATCTGACGACCGTAATACTCAAGAAAATCGATCGCTTCCGCCGTATCGGCATCCGCTTCGACCCAGGGTTTGCCCGCCTCTTTGGTCATGAGCGCCGAGAGTTCGAAACGCCTTCTTTTCATGATGTTCGCGGCTTTGAACAAAACGTCGGCCCGAACCTGCGGTGATACCCGTTTCCATGAGTCGAACGTCCTCAAGGCGACATCGAGCGCACGATCCGCCTCTTTGATCGAAGCCTGCGCGATGCGCCCGATGACTTCCTTGTTGTTGGCGGGATTCACGGATGAAACGATGCGTTCGGTGGGAACGCGCTCACCATCGATGATGAGGTGATACGTACTGCCAGCATAGGAGCGGACCGTCTCGAGACCCTTCTGGTACTCTTTGACGTGCTCCTCCTTCGTAAAGTCTGTAAGTGGTTCTGTTCGATAGGGATAAATTGCCATATCATTACTCCTTTCTATACGACCGATTTTTCGATCTTGTCGTGTTCCATATGTTCGAACCGTCTGAGTGAGAGCGCATGCATATCCGCACTCTTCTTCTCTCCGGTCATCATCTCGCTGATGAGAAGCCCCGTCATCGGCGCGAACATGAATCCGTGACCGCTGAAGCCGCAGGCGAGATAGAACCCTTGGAGATCCTCGACGTCGCTGATGATCGGTTGTCTGTCTTTGGACATGTTGTAGGACCCGCCCCACTGACGGATCACACGGAGCGTACCGATTGCCGGCATGATATCCGTAACCGTTTTCGCCATCTCGTCCAGAAATTGCCACGTCGATTCCGTGTCATGACCGGGTTTGACATCGGGGTCGCTTCGTCCCATCAGGAAGCTGCCGTGCGGCACCTGTTGACAATAGATGTTTTTCTTGAAAGAGATGACCATGGGTCCTTGCATCTTTTCAATGGGTTCTGTGACCAAAATCTGGTGATTTTCGGAATAGACGGGGATATCGATGCCGGCCATAAGCCCGATTTCCCGGGCATACCCACCCGCGGCATTGACGATTCGATTCGTATGATAGGTCTGCTTGTTCGTTCTCGCAGCGACGATTCGTCCGTCTTTCGTCTCGATCGCGAGGACCTCTTCGAAAAAGGAAAACGTGACACCGAGACGTTTGGCTTCAAGGTAGAAAGCCTCGGTCATCTTGAACGGATTCAAGTGACCGTCGGTCGGGCAGAAACTCGCGCTCATGAAGGCGTCACGATTGAGATGAGGAACGATTTCAAGCGCTTCGTCCTTGGTGAGCATGCGCGAGGGAATGCCGACTTCGTTCTGTAACTTCACGTTTTTTCGAAACTGCTTTTCCTCATCTTCATCGATCGCGAGAATGAGATAACCTTCCTGTTTGAACTCGAGGTCGCCCTCGTAATTCAACGTCTCTTTCGCATGTTCGAAGAAATCGATCGAACGCTTGGCCAGTTCGCAATTCGTTTTCGACGCCCACTGTTGACGAACACCGGCACCGCAACGTCCGGTCGCCCCATTGGTGAAATATCCGCGATCGACGACATGAACGCCTTTGACACCCTTCAAGGCGAGATGATAGGCGATGCTCACACCGCTGATACCGGCACCGATGATCAGAACGTTAACGCTTTTCATGGTCGCCTCCGGATGCGATTTCCTTAAGCGGTACGCCTGTAGTGAGTGGTCGCGTCTTCTGGATGGGCACCTCTTCTTTCGGAACGTTCAGGAACGCGGCGATTTCCTGCTGAATGAGCTGTCCGCACGTATTGCCCTGACATGGCCCCATCCCGACACGCAGAAGTCTTTTCAGATCTT
>JAGYNT010000050.1 GCA_018399615.1 Acholeplasmataceae bacterium | reverse complement strand
GATCAGCATGTTTCTGATCGTTCCGCTCGCCCTCGACGGCACGCTTCAGTACTTCGGGTTCTTCGAGTCGACCAACATAAGAAGACTTTCAACCGGGATTTTGGCGGGAATCGGAATCGCGACTCTGGTTTTTGTGGCAATCGTGAAAGTGATCTCGTTTCTGTGAAGGAATGCTTACGAAACGGTGAAGAACCCGGATCGTTCATGCTTTCTGGAACCGGAGGAAAGCGATTTTGTGTATAATGGTACTGAATACGTTGAAAATGGAGGAATAATTCATGAAGATTGCCAAAGGAATCGCCTGGCTCGGTGTCATCGCCATGACCGCGGCTTTGTTGAACGGATTTGTCGCGGGTAGCTTTTTTGAAGACGGCAAAGAACTGATGAACAATCCGTGGGGGATCGTCTCACTCGTCGATCTTTACGTCGGATTCATTCTGTTTTCGCTCTGGATCGTTCACCGCGAGAAAACACTTGCAAAAAAGATTCTCTGGGTCGTTCTGATGATGGTCCTGGGGTTTTTCACCGGAGCGCTCTACGTTCTGATCGCCCTTTACAAAAGCGATGATGACTGGTACGTGTTCTATCACGGTCAGGCATAGCGATGGCGACGTCAAAACGACAGGAGATCATCGAAGAACTACGCTCTGTCATCAAAGGCAAGACGCTCGATGCGCTCATACCCCCGCTCGCTTTCGTCATCCTCAACAACATCGATCTTCTGGTCGCGATTTTCAGTGCGATCGGTCTTTCGCTTATGCTGGTCGCGATTCGCATGATTCAGAAAAAGACCATGACTTATGCGCTCTACGGTCTGGTCGGTGTTCTGATCGCATCCGCGTTCGCCTATTTCGCCGAAAGTGCCACAAACTATTTTCTGCCACAGGTCATCTCGAGTGCGGCGTTCTTTCTCGTCGCTTTTCTCTCAATCCTCTTCAATCGGCCGATCGCGGCTTACTTGAGCCATTTGACACGAGGTTGGCCGATCTCCTGGTATCGTCGGAAGGACGTTCTTCCCGCTTATCGTGAGGTCACCTATGTCTGGACGATTCTTCTTCTTGTCCGGATGGTCGTGCAGATCGTCCTCTTCATCGAAGATGACGTCATGCGCCTGTTCTGGGTCAACGCCTTGACGGGTTTGCCGACAACGATCATCGTTCTTGTTCTGAGTTATGTCTATGGCATCTGGCGCCTTTCGGCACTTCAAGGACCGAGTGTCGAAGAACACGAAGAAGGTGCTTTGCCACCCTATGTCGGACAGAAGCGAGGTTTTTGAGAGCGAACATGAAAAGAAACCGGACGGATATACGCAAAGGATTCATCTTGTGGGTGTTGAAACCACTGGTCTACATATGGATGCGACTCGATCAGAAGCGCTACGTGAAACGTGATGAGAACGTCGATTTCAAACGGAAGGAACCATTCGTGTTGCTCGCCAACCATACGTTTTTATTCGACATCATACACGTGCCTCTGCGTTTTCGACGCGTTCCCTATATCGTCGGTTCCCAGACGCTTTTCACGAAACAGCCGACGAAGTTTCTCGTAACGAAAATCGCCAGGGTCATCCCGAAATCGAAGGGGAAAAGCGACGTTTTGACGGCCAAAGGGCTCATTCGGGCCGTACGGTCGGGCTATCCCGTGCTGATCTTTCCGGAAGGGGATACGACCTTTTACGGGAAAACCAATTTGATCGAGATGTCGACCTACAAGTTGGTCAAGACTCTCGGAGTCGATGTCCTGACGTGCCGGGTCAAGGGGGGATATCTCTCGAAACCGCGGTGGGCGACGGGAAAAAGGAAAAGGCGCGCGATCGAACTCGATTACAACATGGCGATCAGAAAAGACGAGCTCGCCGGTCTTTCCCTCGAAGACGTCGCCGATCGCATCGAAAACAACCTCACCCATGACGATTACGCCTATCAGAAAGAGGTGATGCGTCCTCATCCGGGGAAGAGACTCGCCGAAGGCATTGAAAACGTCGTATATGTCTGTCCCTTTTGTGAAGGCGTCAATTCGATCGTTTCCAAAGGGAATACGTTTCATTGCGAGACATGCGGAAAAGAGGGGACAATCGACCGATACGGGTTTGTTCGAAATTTCGTCTATTCCGATCTGATCGGTTGGGATGCCTTTCAAAGGAGTCGGAAGGATTTGCTCGATCGTTCGACCTTCGAAACGACCGGTACGCTTTTTCACATGGATGTTGAAGATCAGAATCAGCACCTGATCGGTCCGATTTCGATCCGTTATGCGGATTATGTCTTGCATATCCGGGGCAGTATCGAACTCGATATTCCCGTGGAAGACATTTCGAACGCGACCATCACGCTCCGGCGGGATTTCGGGTTCAATTATCAGGGACGGATGCACCTGATCAAAGTCGATCGTTACGGGGCTTCGCTTCTCAGGGTCGTTCAAAGCAAATACTGACAAAGGACCGCTCGGTCCTTTTCTTCATGTTCGCGGGAAATACGGTGAAATGTGATACAATATGAGCAAGGAATGCAAGCGCTTTTAAAGAGGGTGAAGACATGCAAAATCTCTACAAGATTCTTCTGGTCGACGATGAGGATTAAATCAGGGGACGCATCGCGTCACTGATCGATCAGCAAAGTGGTTTCGCCGTCGTCGGCAAGGCGGGGAACGGACATGACGCCTATGAACTCGTCGAGGAAATCAGGCCGGACGTCGTTCTGACCGATATCAGGATGCCGTTCGTCGACGGGATCGAGCTTGCCCGCATGCTCAAACGCGACTATCCGACCGTCAAAGTGGCGTTCATAACGGGCTACGACGAGTTCAAGTATGCGCAGGAAGCGATCGAACTCGACGTGATCAGCTACCTGATGAAACCGTTGACGTCAAAGGATATCAATCGTTTTCTAAAAGAACTGAAGAAAACACTCGATGAGGAATACAGGCGGAAGTTCTCGATCGATCAGGCGCTCAAATACTATGAGGATACGCTTCCTTTGATGGTGGATCACCACCTCTCGCGCTTGCTCGTCTCATCCGAGCACGACCTTGAACACTATCATCGACTCCTTGATTTCGGACTCGAAATCAAGGAGGGTCGATTCGTCTGCTGTTCGATCGAACTCGAGATGACCGACGATCAGATCGAACTCGTCGCTCTTGAAAAGCTCAGAACACTGATCAAGGAACTCATGACGACGACCTTTTCCTCTTATCGGTTCCATCACCACATGCTCGTCCAAAACGCTTATTTCGTTCTGATCAGAGAAGAGGATGAACCGATCCTGAGAGCACTCGACGCCTTTCTCTATGAACTGCTGCAGACGGCGGAACTGTATATGGACATACGCGTTCGCGCCGGTGTTTCCAAAGTCTTCAATGATTTCAAAGGGCTGCAAAACGCCTACCAGCAGGCGAAAAAAGCGATCGGTTACAGCCGGTTCTTGAATACGGGGCGTATCGCCTACATACACGAGATCGAACAGAAGGAAACCGAATCGGTTTTCCTGGATGGGGATGCGACCGGGGATCTCGAACATACCGTGCGATTCGGAACGAATGATGAACTGAGCGCTCTTTTCGCGGAGTATCAGAAGCGCGTGATGCAGGATTCGACGAAGTGGATCAATCTGCAGCACGTCGTCATCAGTCTCGCCAATGTCATTCTCGGATTCCGCGAGTACGTCGATGAGGGGTGGCGAGACATCGTCGATGAAAGACTTCTTGAGACGATGATGTCGTTTTCCGATGTGCATGCGCTCTTCGAATTTGCGAAGGACATCCTCTTTCAATTGCGAGCACGTCTGATCGAGACGAACCTGTCGCGTACGGAAACCATTCTTCGGGATGCGCTCGGATATGTCGACCAGAATTACTCGGACCCCGCGCTTTCCCTCAACAAAGTGTGCGAACATCTCGACATCTCGATATCCTATCTGAGTATGCTGATGAAACGGGAAAAAGAAACGACATTCAACAAGTATGTCGTTCAGGTCCGTATGGAGAAAGCGAAAGAACTGTTGAAGCGTACGAATCACAAGATCATCGAGATCGCCACGATGTGCGGCTACAACGAGGTCTACTATTTCAGTCACAGTTTCAAGAAGTACACGGGTATGTCGCCCAAGCGGTACCGTGAGGAATCCCATGTTTAGACGTCTGTCGATCGGTCAGGGGTTCATTTTCGCCATGATGACGGTCATCACGGCGGTTTCGATCGTCATGACGATCGCTTTTTACTCGTTCTTCGACAATACGACGGCCGAAATCGTCAAGAACAGTTCAAAAGAGATCAACAAACAGGTCATCATGAATTATGAGCGCTATATCGATGAAGTGATCGAGACGGCGAACTACCTCGATCGTCGCACGATCGAGGCAAGTGAATTGAGCGACTTCGACAGTTTGCGATTGCTCTTTCGTCAAGCGACCGAGATGAGCGACGACATGTCGACCATCGTTCTCTTCAATCATCTGGGGGATGCCGTCATCAATAGCGATACGCGGCCTCTTGCAAGCGACTTGAGGGACAAGAGCTGGTTCATCGCCGCCCGGCGTGACCGTGAGATCTTTCATTTTTCGGCTCCGCATATCCAGGATTTCTTCGATGACGGTCAGAACGAAGTCATTACGGTGACCAAAAGCGTGACTTACTATGACGAGGGCGTCTTGCGGTACGGGGTGCTCGCGATCGATCTTACGACCGAGAATTTCGTCGGGCTCGCACAAAAGACGAATCTCGGTGAAAACGGGCACATTCTCATTTTGAACGAACAATCCGAATTCGTCTATTCGTCGACCGCGCTATGCGTCGATTCGGATTGTGACAGCAAGAAAATCGTCGATCGCATCATTCTCGGAGGGGCGAGCGTGCTTCTCGAAGACGAACACATGTACGTCAATATCAACACGCTCAAGCATACGAGGTGGAGAATCGCCACGTTCATCAACGTCGACAACGTCTATCAGGCACGCCAAAGTCTTACGCTCGTTCTGATCACGATTGTCGCGAGTTCACTCGGAGTCGCGCTTCTGCTCGGATTCATCATGTCGAACCGGATATCGAATCCGCTGAATACGTTGAAAAAACACATGGCGAAAATCGAAGAAGGCGATCCGATGAGTGAAGTCGTGATTACGGGTCAAAAGGAAATCGTATCGCTCGCCACGACGTTCAATCACATGGTATTGGAGATCACGCAACTCATGGAGAGGCTGCTCAACGAGCAAAAGGAGAAGAGAAAATCCGAGTTTCTCGCCCTTCAAACCCAGATCAATCCCCATTTCCTCTACAATACGCTCGATTCGATCGTCTGGCTCGCTGAAAAACATCGAAATGAAGAAGTCATTGAAATGGTCGTTGCCCTTTCACACTTCTTCAGAATCAGTATTTCACGCGGCAAGAACATCATCAGCGTCAAGGATGAGCTCAGCCACGCGAAAAACTATCTTCACATCCAGAAGATCCGCTACAACAGGAAGTTCGATTTCCGCTTTGAAATCGATGATCGCGTCATGCGATATACGGTGGTCAAGCTCGTTTTGCAACCGATCATCGAGAATGCGATCTACCACGGGATGAGTTCCGAGGATGAAACCGGACAGATCGTGATCAAAGCCTATATCCATGAGGAAAAACTGGTCTTCGAGATCGAAAACAACGGATACGGGATCATTCCCGAGAAGATCAGGCAGATCAACATACGTATGAGGCAGGCGGGGAAGGCCGACGGCGTCGGCTTGAGAAACGTCTACCAGCGCCTCAAACTCTATTACGGCGATGAGGCGGATGTCATTCTGTCGAGTGATGTCGATGAGATGACGAACGTCAAGCTCATCGTACCACTCAGAAAGGATCAAAGCGATGAAGAAAACCATTAGTTTCCTCATGCTCATCTTTCTATTCAGCTGTCAGGCTGCGGATCGGACGATCTATCTGTTCATCTACAATATGGAAGACCCTTATATCGAAGTTCTCGGTGAGGAAATCGTAAGGTTGGCATCCGAGAACCATCGGATCGAGCTGGTGGATGCCCAGAATTCCCAGATCATCCAGAACGAGACCATTGAGGAAGCGCTCAAGGAGAAACCGAGCCTGCTCATCGTGAATCCGGTCGACCGGCTCGGGGCCTATCCGATCATCGATAAGGCGAAAGCCGCCGATGTCCCTGTGATTTTCATCAATCGGGAACCGCTCGAACGTGATCTGAAGCGATTCGACAGAGCCTTTTATGTCGGGGCGCTGGCCGAACAGTCGGGTATGCTGCAGGCCGAACTGGTTGCCGAGCTTTTCGGAAATGATCCCGGTTCACTCAACCATCACGACAAAAACGACGACAACGTCATTCAGGCGATCATTTTCAAAGGCGAACAGGGACACCAGGATGCCGAACTCAGGACGACCCATGTCGTGCGAGAACTGGAAGAGCGCGGATTCGAACTCGATATTCTGACGACCGAGATCGCCAATTGGAACACCGAGATCGCCTATGAGGCGGCCAGGACACTCTTCGAATCCGATCAGGACCAGGTCGAAGTCATTCTTTCGAACAACGACGCCATGGCCTTGGGTATTATCGATGCGCTGATTGAATACGGATACTTCAGCGCGATGAACGATGACGGGACGGTTGATCAGAACCATGAGTCCTGGATGCCGATCCTCGGGATCGACGGGATCGATCAGGCAGTCGAAAGAATGCGTAGCGGTCATCTGTACGCAACGGTCCTGAATGACGCCCTCGGACAAGCTGAAGCGACCGTCGAACTCGCCGAGGCCATTCTGTCCGGCGAAGACCTCGATGCTCTCGACCAGATCGTCGATGACAGGTATGTCTGGGTCGATTACAAGAAGTTCGTTTTGAATACCGAGTGAAAGCCCGATTGTCGAATATCGCAAAGTTTGTGTAAATTATTCCATTTTTTCAAAGACCTCCTGATGATAGAATGAAAGCGCTTAATCAAATCTATTCAAAGGAGATTGAAATGAAAAAACTGTTTTTGCTTATTGCAGTATTCTTCTTGGGTTTTGTTCTCATCGCTTGTGAAGAAACCGATGACGACACGATCACGATCGGTGCAAACATCTATACGTATGGCGACAACTTCATGAATGGTGTCGTTCGTCCGGAACTCGAACGTTACGCGGAAGAACTCGGTATTGAACTCGACATCGTCGACTCCGAAAACGATCAAGGCAAGCTCAATGACCAGGTCGATACGTTCATCGCTCGCGGCGTTGATGCGCTCGCGATCAACTTGGTTGATCCGGCAGCGGCCCGTACGATTATCGAAAAAGCGCAAACCGCCGATATTCCTCTCGTTCTCTTCAACAAGGAAGCAACCGAAGAAGGCGTTATGGACATCTATGATGCCGTCTGGTATGTCGGTACCGATTCCGCTGAAGCCGGTGTCATCCAAGGACAGATGATGGTTTCCGACTGGGAAGCCAATCCCGACTGGGACTTGAACGGTGACGGCAAGGTTCAATACGTTCTTCTCAAGGGCGAACCCGGACACCCGGATGCCGAAGCGAGAACACTGGAATCCGTCAAGGCATTCACCGATGCCGGTATCGAAGTCGAAGAACTCGCACTTCAGGCATCGACTACGTGGAACACAGGTGATGCCAAGAATACCATGGACTCATGGCTTACCGCCGATTGGGATGATGACGATGTTGAAAAGGATATCGAACTCGTTATTTCCAATAACGACGGCATGGCGTTCGGCGCCGTCACATCGATGAAAGAAGCGGACACGATGCTTCCGATCTACGGTGTTGACGCACTCGCACAGGCGCTCGACATGATCGGTGCAGGCGAACTGAACGGTACGGTCCTCAATGACGGCGTCAACCAGGCACGCGCAACGCTCGACCTCGCGCTCAATGTCGCACAGGGAAATGACATTACCGAAGGAACCGATTGGGTTGTCCGAGATGACGGCACCAAGGCTGTTCGCGTCGCGTATGTCGCGGTAACGGAAGAAAACTACGAAGATTTTCAATAAGTCTTGATTCGAGCAGAGAAATGGAAGCGCG
>JAGYNT010000005.1 GCA_018399615.1 Acholeplasmataceae bacterium | reverse complement strand
ACGTCGGATCGACCTATCTTTTCACGTGCCATGACCTCGAAAGTGCGAGACGTGAAATCATTCGGATGATTCACGAAAAGGATCTCTGCGTCAAACGCATGGTCATCAAAGAGCCTACGCTTGAAGACATCTATCTGAAGGTGGTGGACTGACGTGATCGATTTCCTGAAAAAAGAACTGCTGGAATTCATCAGAACGCCCAAACTCATCATATTGGGGGCGCTTTTCGTCTTCTTTTCGATCATCGGTCCGTTGACTGCGAAGTATATGAACGAGTTGATCGCCGCTTTCGCATCGGATATCGAAGTTTCTTTCCCCGATCCGACCTATGTGCAGTCATGGGAACAGTTTTACAGCAATATGACCTCGATCGTTCTGATCGTTCTGATCATCATGGTCGCCGGCATCGTGTCCGGTGAAAAGGCCAAGGGCTCGATCTATCTCGTGTTGACCAAACGTCTGACGAGAAGAGGTTTCATTCTCGCCAAATGCATCGCGAGCTTTATGCTTTTCACCCTTCTTTACGGCGTCGCGCTGCTCATTCACATCTACTATACGCATGTGCTCTTCGATCAGGTTTTCTATGAGGGCGTCTGGCTTTCAATCGTATCGATCTACATGCTCGGCATCTTCTTCACCTCGTTTTCGATTCTGATGAGTATTCTCGTCAAATCGACGACACACGCGGCGCTCCTGGCGTTTTTCGCCTATGCCGTTTTCAACATACTGACGCTTCTGTCCGATTTCAACGCTTATAATCCGATGGGGGCGCTGCCGATCGCACTCGACAATCTCATGGGGAAAGAGGTTTTTAGTTCTCCCGGAGTCAATCTCGTGGTTCTCTTGGCAGCGACCGTCGCGGTCGTCTTGGTCGGTTTGCGTACCTTCGATCGTCAGGAACTCTGAAGTTTCATAACCGTTACCGAAAAGGGATTCTTCCAAGAAGGATCTTTTTTTTCATTTTCTTCCAATAAAAGAACCCGCTCAACCGTTTACATGGTACAAACCAAAGAAAAGAGGAAAAAGACATGAAACGATTGACATGGATTGCACTGTTTGTACTATTGACGGTTTTGACGGCTTGCCAGACGCCAGGCACTGTTGAGACACCCTCGGCTTCGTTTGACAGCAACGAAGACGTCCTGTCCTTCCAGGCACTCGCAGCGGCGAGCCTGATGACGGAAGACGAACTGGTGTTGCTCGAGGCGAAAAAGATTCGTCTGTTATCGGAAACCGAAGAAGATATGGAAGAAGAGGATTTTCTTACCGCGACGATCGAACCGTATATCAAGCTCGTTGAAGCCTATCTGAGTTCGAATGAGGGACTCGCCGTGATCGTGGAAACCTCCGATCTCGAAGGTTTTGAATCGATGATGCGTTTTGAAGTCCGGGGATTGCTGGGCGAAACGGAACAGTATGTCATGCACTACAATATGGTACTGGTCGATGAAGATGACGATGAATCCGAGTTCACTATGGATGGAATCATGGTTGTCGATGGCGTGGAATACGTACTTACGGGCAAACGTGAGGTCGAAGAGGGCGAAGAAGAGATCGAGTTCATCGCGAAACTCGATGATGACAATTATGTCGAATCGAAGTATGAAGTCGAATCCGAAGAAACCGAATTCGAGATCATCGTCGTTCGAAACGGTGAAACGATCAGCGAAACGAAAGTCGAGATCGCATTCGATGGCGAAGAAACATCGGTCGAACTCGAGTTCCTCGATGGTCAAAGCAAGGGAAAATATGAGTTCGAGTTCGAAAACGAAGACGGGCAGGACATCCTGAAATCGAAGATTCGATGGAGAAATCGATGGCGTCAATAGGGCGATCGTCGTGGCCGTGATGATCGATGACGTAACCGGTGAAACCTATTACCAGCTATACGTCGATCCGGATGATGATGAGGCCTATGAAAAGCGTAGCGACAGAGACTTCGATGACGACGACGATGAAGACGATGAAGAAGAAGATGACGAAGACGAAGATGATGACGATGATGAGGAAGACGAACGAGAAGAACAAGAGTAACTCTCTACATCATGAATCGATAATCATGTATAATGAAGGGGTAGAGATACTCCTTCATTATATTATGATAAGAGGTTTTTCCGATGATCGATCAAGACGTAATCAAAGCGCTCAGAAACAAGCGTGAATCGGCATTCGAATACGTATACCAACAAACGAAAAGAGGCGTCTATTCGATGATCTTTTCGATCGTCAGAAGTCATCCGGCCACGGAAGACATCATGCAGGACGTTTACATGAAAATGATGGAATCGATCGGTCAATACCAGGAGAAAACGAATTTCAACAATTGGTTGTTGACGATCGCGAAGCACATGGCGATCGACTACTATCGTCGGGAAAAACGGGTTTTTCATATGGATCAGGAGGACTATGACAATCGGCAGACGAGCATCGAGACGGGGCCTGATGAAGCCGCTCGGTTCGAGGCGATGCTCGATGTTCTCGATTCCGAAGAGCGAACCGTCGTCCTTCTCAAGATCGTTGACAACATGAAGTTCAAGGATATAGCACGCGTGCTCGACAAACCGCTCGGCACGGTCATCTGGCTCTATCATCAGGCATTGAAGGTTTTAAGGAAGTATGAGGGGATCGAATGAAAAAGCGTGAGATCAGACGAATCATGAAACGACAAATCGAATCGCATATTCCGAAGTCGGCTCCTAAAATCGACTTCCCTTTTGCCGAGGCGAAGGACGAAGTCGTTTTGCAAAGAAAGCCGAAACCGTTCTTGCGTTATGCCTTGGGCACAGCCATGGCGGTCATGGTTATCGTGCTCGCATTTTCCCTGTTCTCCGCACCGGTTGTTGATCCGCCCGGTCCCGGAGTACTTCTGAAAAACGACAATGAAGTGATCTCGTTTTCAGCCGTTTCATCGGTTTCCATCCTGTCGGGCTTTTCGACGAATGAGTTGCTGCAAGGACAAAACGTTCTTTTGAGTGCGGAAGAAAAACCGGCCATCGAGTATGTCAAACCCTATTTGAAAGCGGTCGATCAGTTGCTTTCGAGCGACCTCGATGTTTCAACGGGCGTTTCCGAGTACGATCAGTATGACGCCTACATTTCATTTGAAACGAGGAATCTGCTCGGGAATCCGACGACTTATGTCATGCATTTCAATCTTTCGCAAAAGACCGATGAATCCGAGGAGTACGAACTCGAAGGCATTCTCATAACCGGGTCAAGGACGTACGATGTCGAAGGAAAGAAAGAAGTCGACGAAGGGGAAGAAAAGATCGCGTTCAAGGCTTATGACGGCAATCGACGCGTTGAATCCGTTTATGAGATTGAAAATGACGAACAGACCTGATATTCACCGTGATCGAAGGCGATCCGCTCGATTTCAAAAGAGCGTGTTCAAGATCAATACGAACAGATCCAGTTGAAATCAGCAATTTTGAAAAGGGGAAAATGAGGAAATATGAGTTTGATTATTTTACGGAAGATCGAAATGATCTGTGATCAGAATCGAATTCGAGACGACGATCAATCGCGACCATATCCGGTAGAAATGATCGTCGAATCGTCGTCGATCGACATGACGGTCAAGCGCGTTATCACATTTTCGTCGATCCGACGATGATGAGGCCCTATGGTATAATTCGGGATCGACTGCAGACGAAGGACGAAGAAGAAGAGGAAGACGAAGAAGAAGAGGAAGACGAAGAAGAGGACGAAGAAGAGGAAGAAGAAGAAGAGGACGAAGAAGAGGGAGACGAAGAGGAAGACGAAGAAGACGAATAAGACAGCGACGCATGATCGTAGAGCCATGAAGAGATGTTACCCGGTTGAAACAGGGAAAAGTTAATGACTCACAATACAAGAGATATCGGTAGAGATTCACGTCACCGATCTCTCTTTTTCATTCATGCATCGGATATCGGCTGTCGTTCGGGGTCGGAAGCATGATATAATGAAAAGGACATTTCGAGCCGACCGAGCCCATCGGGCATGCATAGGGTTTTTATCCATATTCGATCAGAAGAATGGCTCGATGTTCTTGAAAACGGACGTGTAAAAGGAGGAACGAACCATGCGCATACTCGTTACCGGTGACTGGCACCTGGGGAAAATCATCAACAACTATTCGTTGCTTGAAGAACAGAAAGAGGTCGTTGAAGCCATCAAGCGACAGGCGATCGAACACGACGTTGACGTCGTGATCATAACAGGGGATATCTATGATCGGGCGATCCCTCCGAAAGAGGCGATTCTTCTTTTCGATGCGTTCGTTACCGACATGGTCCTGAAAAAGAAGATCAAGGTCATCGCGATCGCCGGAAATCATGACAGTCAGGAACGGCTGTCTTTCGGAAACAGTCTTTTATCCGAAACCGGATATCACATCGCTTCAAAGTATGAGAAATCGATCGAAAAGGTCACGCTGCATGACGCTTTCGGACCCATCCATGTTCATCTCATCCCGTTCATACCCTACCAGGAAGTCCGAGCCATTTTGGAGGACGAAACGATCGATTCCTTTCATATGGCATATCAACGCATGCTCGAACGGGAAACGATCGACAAAAGCGTACGAAACATCCTCGTCACACACGCCTATGTCGTCGCCAACGTCCTCCTGCCCGAGACGTCCGATTCGGAGAAAACGCTCGCTTTGGGAGGTTTGGAATACGTCGATCGTGAGCTCTTTGATGATTTTGATTTCGTCGCTTTGGGGCATATCCACAAACCCCAGAAAATCGGTGATCCCAACAACCGTTATACCGGATCCATCATGAAATATTCGTTTTCCGAAGCCAATCATAAAAAGAGCACCATCCTACTCGATCTCAAAGCCAAGCATGATATCACATATGAACTGCTGCCGCTCAAGCCAAGGCGTGATCTCGTGATCATCAAGGATTGTTTCGAAAACATCATCAAGGACAAGGATCGGATCCGTGCCCATGAAAACGACTACGTCAAGATCATCCTCGAAGATGAAGACGAGATCTTTGAACCGGTACCGAAACTCAAAGAAGTCTTTCCGCTGATCATGGAGTTCAAATATGCCTATCCGAAGGCGTTCGCGATCGAACAGTCGCTCATGAGTGAAAGTCTGGCCAAACAACTCCATGAGAACAAGAAAACACGGTTTCCGGAACTCGTTTTGAGCATGTTTGAAGATTTCGCCGCCAAGACGGCGGAATACGAGCTCGACGAACAGGATTGCACTCTGATTCAGAAAACCGTACAGAACTTGATCAAAGAGGAGGGCGAATCGTGAAAATCGAATACTTGGAAATGTCCGCTTTCGGTCCCTTCAAGGATGTCGAATCAATCGATTTCGAAGCGATCAACAAAAAACAGATCTTTTTGATCTCCGGCCCCACGGGTGCGGGCAAGACGACCATCTTCGATGCGATCAGCTTCGCTTTATACGGTAAAGCCAGTGGATCGAATCGTTCCGATCCGGAAAACACCCGCAGTGATTTCGCCGACATCGAGACGAGAACATACGTGAAGCTGGTCTTCACCGTACACGACAAGACCTATGAAATCATCCGTTATCCCAAGCAGGAGAGACCGAGCAAACGGGGAACGGACGTCATTACGATGCAACATCAGGCCGAGTTCCGCTCGCTTTCAAGTCCGACCGATGTCCTGACGCGCGTCGGGGATGTCAATGACAAAGTCATGGACATACTCGGCATCAGTTTTGATCAGTTCAAACAGATCGTCATGTTGCCGCAAGGTGAGTTCCAGGCGCTTCTCCTCGCCTCGAGCGATGAACGGACCAAGATTTTCCGACGGATTTTCGATACCGATTTCTTCGAACGCTTTCAGGAACGCCTGAAGGACCAGGCGGATGCCATGAAAAAGACGTTTACCGATGACCAGACGCGACTCGAGAGCTACTGTCGGCAGATCGCACGGACCGATCAGGACACGGAGTTGAACCGGATTCTCGAAAGCGAATACGTTCACGTCGAATCGTTATTGGAAGAACTCGGTTCGATCAATAGAAAACTCGATGAATCCTTGCAGCAAAAACGGTCTGAAGAACGGAAGATGCAGAAAAAAATCGACGAAACGAAGGAGCGTATTCGCGCCGTCGAGCGAAACAATGAAAGACTCGACCAGAAACAGGAAGCGAACCGGATACGTCAGGAACTCGAGAGCGAGAACGAAACGATCGATGCGGATCGGAAAAATATCGATCGTTTTGAACGCGCGCTTTCGATCAGGCCGCTCAGGGAAAGGGTTTCGGAAATCAAGGCGAACAGGGATCGTTACCTCATACGGGCACGAAAGACAAAAGACCTCCTGTCCGAATTGAAAGAAAAGGCAGTCGGAATCAAAAAGGAATATGACGACATTCCCGCGATCGAACGTCAGGTCGAAACCGACAAACATGAACAAAACCGACTCGACGAGATGATCGAACGACTGAAGTCCTATAACGAAAAGGAACAGGAAATTCAGACATATGAACAGAAAATCAGAGCGGAACAGGAGGTCCTGAAACGGGAAAACGAGGAACTCGAAAACGATGAAAAAAGGATTAGGAAACTGAACAGGAAGATCCGTGAAAACGAGGATCTCGTCGGCAAGGCGATCGACCTGATGCGCGACATCCAGGCGAAAGAAAAACGGATCCGGGAGGATGAACAGCTCTCAGATCTATTCGGCGAACTCGAAGAAAAGGATGAGAACCTGCGAAAGGAAAAGGTTCAATTCGAAGAGAAACACCGGGTGTTTCTCGGAAAAGAAAAAGCGTTTCGCGAAAAATCGCGACGTTACCTGAAGGGACAGGCCACGCTGATCGCCGAGTCGCTCGAAGAGGGGAAACCGTGTCCCGTATGCGGCTCGATCCATCATCCGAACAAGGCTGAAGCGACGGACGAAACGATCTCGCATCAGGACCATGAAGCGAACAAGAGGGCCTATGAAGAGGATCTCGCCACATACAATCAGGCCGAAAGCAGACTCGAACGTCTGAAAGAAAGCTACGAGGATACGCATGAGAAAATCCGGGAAACGATAAGGAAGCTCGGATATGCGTTTTCGATCGACAAGACGAAAATCCAGGAAGAATTGACAAATCGAAAAGACGAACTCGAGACGGCTTACGCCAAACAAAGAGAAATCGATGAGACCGAACGCGAACTCAAACGATTGAAGAATGAACTGAGCGATTTGGAGACGCGCAAGGAGTCGATTTTGAAACGAAAGACGGAAGCACAGCGCACGATCGATCTGTTGAGTGGGGAAACCAAACGGATCACACACGATCTGGGTCTCCTGAAGCGAAAGCTCGATGGTGAGAAGCGCGAGCTCGACGAACTGAAGAAAACGCGCGATGCCCTGGAACTGGCGAGTAAGCGGAATATGAAACGGATCGATTCCATTCGCGAATCCTATCGGACCAACGAACAGAATCTCACGCACGAAGAGCACGCTCTTGCGGAAATCGAAAAAGATATCAACGAAAACGAAACGACATACGAGCAGGCGAAAAGGGCCTATGAAAACGAACTCTATGCGCACTTTTCTTCTGCGGAAGAACTCGATCGAACGCTCGAAACAGAACAAGACATCGATGCGATGAAAAAACGGGTGAAAACCCACGATGATGCCGTCCTGCAAAACAGCAAGTGGCTTGAAATCATCGAACAGGAGATCGTGGATCAAAAAAAACACGACACGAAACCGATGAAAGAGGACGTGATCGCACGTGAAGAGAAACACGCGCGGATGCAGGAAGAAAACCGGGAACTCGATATCCGATATTCACGAAATAGAGAACTCGAAAACATGATCGGAAAAACGTATCGGTCGTCCGAGAAAGCCCGAAAGACCTATGAAAAAGCTCAGGAAATCGCCGATCTCGCCCGGGGGATGCGGGGAAACCGGATTTCTTTCGAACGTTACGTGCTCGCATACTTTTTCAACGAGATCCTGATCGTCGCCAATCGGAAACTCGCGAACATGACGAGTGAGCGCTATACCCTCCTGCGGAAGGCGGATCGCATGAAAGGCTCCGGCAAACAGGGGCTCGATCTCATCATCCATGATGCCTATACGACGAAGACACGCGATGTTTCGACGCTTTCCGGTGGTGAGTCGTTCAAAGCCGCTCTGGCTTTGGCTCTCGGGTTGGCCGAAATCGTGGAACGAAATGCGGGAGGAATCAGTCTTGAGACGATGTTCATCGATGAAGGGTTCGGAACGCTCGATGCGGAATCACTCGACATGGCGATCGAAACGTTGCTCAATCTCAATCGGACGGGACGCGTCGTCGGCATGATCAGTCATGTTCAGGAACTGAAGGATCGAATCGAAGCCAAGATCACGCTTGAAGTCACGAATGAAGGAAGCAGGATCCGATAAAAAAAAGCCATGTCTTATGACACGGCCGGATCAATTCGTTTCACGTACGTTTGTTTCGCGTACGCTGTTTGTCGGCATACATGGCTTTCTCGGCGTTGCGTATGACCTCTCTGAGTGATAGTCGCTCATCGGTTCGCGTTGCCGAACCGATCGCGATCGAGAGCGTCATGTCGAGCGCTTCCGATTGCAAGATCGTGTTTTTGAGGTCGTTTTTGTAGGATTCGGCCGATCTTTCATCAATATTCGGCAAGAGGATGAGAAATTCATCGCCACCGAGACGGACGATGTGTTCGAAGTTGCCGAATACGTGCTTCAATAGCGATGCCGTTTCGATCAGGAGTTCATCGCCGACGTGATGTCCCAAGGAGTCGTTGATCTCCTTGAGATTATTGAGATCGATCATGAAAATGCTGAACGGAACCGTTTTATGGACTTCATAGTTGTCGAGCATCTCTTCGAGATGCGCGCGATTCTTGAGACTCGTCAGACTGTCGTGATAACTCAAAAAATAGAGCCGATCCTGGATTTTGGATTGTGTCTTATACGTTGCGAAGTGATAGAGTGCGATCGGTCCGAAGCCGAGGATCGTCCCCGACATGCCCAGGACGATGTAGCCGATCGCGTCATAAGCTGCCGTTCCATAGGAAAAGAGATAGATGACCTGGTTGATGACGAGAAGGATGATGGCGACGCCGTAAAGGTTTCTCTGCTTCGCCTTTTCCTGAAGAAAAGCGATTGCCGCAATCGAAAAATAGCTCATCGTCAGCACGAGCAACGTCAAGGGAACGAAGACGAGCGTGCTCTTGAAGAAGGTCATGCATAGAATGACAACAAGAAAAAGCGACATGAAAACATGAACGTTTTTGTGAGGGGATCGATCGATGTATGCATAGGATCCCAAAACGAAAGCGTATGTGCCGACTGCCGCGGCGGCATAGACGTATTGCCGAATATATGGCTGGAAGTGTTGAAACGAGCAACCGATGTTGGCAACCGTCAAAAGGCACCAGTATGCGTGCCTTTGTGAAGGTTCCGGTTTGTCAAAAAGCACCAAAAGCCATAGACGATGGCGATCATGAGCGCTCAAGTGCGAATGACAAGGTAAAAAGTTGTTCGATGCTATCCATCTTGATCACACCTCGCTATGATTACGGGTGGCGTCGTGACAGCGACGTCGTAGTTATGCGTTGCAGATTCTTTCCTGGCGTCTTACCCAAATTCAGATGCTATAACCCAGGACCATATTGAAGCCTTTTATATACAGTTTTCTGACTGTTCAACAAAGACTTCATTTATCGGCACGAATCGATAAATGAGCTGCCGGCGAATCCTGATTTCACAAGGATTTCGGATGTCCGATGAACAATAAGCGGCGGACATACCATGTCCCTGATTCGCTGATCGAGGATTTGTTCTAAAAAGTGCGGAGGAACCACGGATGCGCAGAAATTCCATATGCCCTATATCCTGACCTGATCACAGCTTCCACGTTCATTTCGGGATTGCTATTTCAGCGGCGCAATCACCAACGACTCGGCATGAGCACGGTGACCGAACTCAATGACGATTGGTCTCTGGTTTTTGGAAGACAAAAACAATCGAACTGCAGTCACTTCCGATGGCGCGAAATATCCCGAAGCCAGATGTTTTCTTACGATCGTCAACACTCGATGATGCGTTCAGCGCTCAAAGCATCTTGTTGCGTGCGTCCTCTTTAGGATATCAGTAAGACTCGACGGACGTTCTCTACACCAGATATTTCGACGAAGGGCCTGCGCTTGTTCCTTACGCGAGTTCTGGCACTCGTCACGACTCTGGAAGATTCGCTGGTTGTAACTCAAATGGCACATCGCTCGCCTTATTTATGAGGCGATGGCGAAGACTCTCAATCGATCATCTACGGGGACCGGGCCGGCCTGAACTCGTGGATCGAGTCCTATTCGATTCGTCTGGGTGTCGCGGTCGCGCTCTTTTTCCATCGGACTCGCCATCAGTAATTGCGTCGTTGTCGACCGTGAGCACGAAGGGGCAAGGGACACTTGGGCACATGTTCGCGGTACACGCGCAATATCGCTCTGAATTCGGGATCGCGGATGATCCAGTTCGTGACGAGCCTTGATTATGTCATGGGCGTATATCCTATATCATGTGACTCTGTTTCCCAGTTCAGTTGATCTGCATTACATCCGTGATTTCGCCATGAAGCGATACCAGTGGCCTTATACAGTTTTCATTGGACTGTATTCCGGCTTCCAATGCGATTACGGAACGCAGGCCTCGAGCGTGCTTCACTTTTTTCGAGTCGGTCTGGATTTGAATCCTGATTTTCTCGGGCTTCTGGTCGTTCTGCTGACGGCGACCATCGAGATTTTTCGGCGAATCGAAGCGATCGCTATCCCAGTTTTCTCAATCATGGTCTTCGCCGTTCTTCGACAGTCAACTTCGCCATCGGCGGCGATCGCGTCCTCTATCGTTCTCCTGGGAGCGGTCATCTTCATGATTCTGCAGTTGATCGATTACGGCAGGCTCATATTGATCAGGCGGTTGAAGCCTTATCAATGGGCATACAGAAAGCTTTGCCTATGGATACGTTGACGAGGCCAGAACCGGCTTGCCTATGGAGCAAACTCGATGGTATTTCGCGGAAAACTGCTGAAATACTTGAGACTGATCTTTTCGATTTAATGACGCAGATCAACGTACACAGGCACAACGCCGGTGACGTATGTCTCAAGAGGATACCGATGATTGGCGCCTTCGGCGACTGGAGTCTTCTGTCGGCGGTGGCGGTCGCGTGCATCGCCATATTCCAGGAATCAACTTTCAGCATCGGCTCTATGCGTTCAAACCTTAGATATCGAAGATTTCAACGCCGTCATACCGTATCTGTTCGAAAACGCATATCGTCGACGGGATCGACGTTTATGATCGCGAATCGATCTTAAGCCGGGCGATCTCATGAAATGGGGGCGGACGATCGCATGTGTTTTTCAAAGAACAGATGAAACTGCGCAAACGTAATCTTTGATTCCTAGGTAAAGAGGTGAGTTTTCATGAAAACCGCGAGAGTTTATCCATGGTCATCGTCGCACTCGTCATTCTGGTCGTTCCACTCGTGGCGATCTCGTTCGTCTCACTCGATTTTTACGATACGCTTGATGTCGATCAGGAACGGATTCTGTTCAGAACGGCCTATCCGCTGTTATACGTGACTGTCCTGGCGTGTATTCTTTTTCGGACATGGCATGTTCAGGAAGACCGCTTTCAGGGAAGTGCGATCCATGGCACGTACAAGAAGCTTCTTCTCGTTATGATCGCACTTGACGGGTTGTCTTTCATCTGGCTCATCCTTTTCCGCCAGATTTCGCTTGCTCCCGTTTTTCAGATGTTTCTCTTTTTACAGGTCGCGCTCGTCAGTTTGATTCGAACACGACTCTTTCTTGACTGACTTGTTCCAACGGAGGAAACCAAACGTTTCGGACCAAAATGTGACGTGTGATTCGCTTTCATGGCCAGATGTCCTATTCATCCGATCCGATCAAAGAAACGGAAGTGAACGCCTTGGCTGAGAACCGGAGCCATATGCTCGCCAACATGAATATCAAGAAACTCCTGATCAAACTGAGCATTCCGGCGACACTCGGCATGATGGTCAATGCCCTTTACAATGTCGTCGATGCGTTTTTCGTCGCCAGAGGCGCAGGGCAGATCGCGATCGGCGCACTGGCGTTGGCTTTTCCGATCCAGATCATCGTGATGGCGGTCGGAATCATGATCGGAATCGGTAGTGCGAGCGTCTTTTCAAGGGCTTTCGGGCGAAAAGATTATAAAACGATGAAGGATGCCGTAAACACGGCACTTGCCATCGATCTCGTGATCGCTTTGGTCGTTTCCGCGATCGGACTCATCTACATCGATGATCTGCTCGTTCTCTTCGCCGCATCGAAATCGAACATCGGCTACGCCAAGGATTACTTGAGCGTCATCCTGCTCGGTCTTCTCCCCCTCTCCCTGACGATCGTCATGAACAATCTGGCACGGGCGGAAGGACGTCCGCGCATCGCGATGTACACGATGATGATCGGCGCCGGACTCAATATGCTTCTGGACCCGTTATTCATCTTCGATTTCGGTTTGGGACTCGGCGTGCGAGGTGCGGCGATCGCGACCGTGATTTCGCAGACGGTGGCTTTCGCTTATGCGCTCTACCACGCTCTGTCGCCCAAGTCTTCGCTCAGAATCGATCTCAGGCATTTTCTTGCCGTTCGTTTGGATATCGCCAAAGAGATTCTGTCGGTCGGATTCCCGAGTTTCATACGGAGTTCGATCGGAGCGATCCTCTCGATCGTCATTCTCAATCTGATCAAACACTATTCACCGGGTGATTCGGCGATCTACACGTCGATCTACGGCGTGATCAATCGGACGATGGCCTTCGTCTTCATGCCGGGGTTCGGTCTGGTCCAGGGCTTGCAGCCGATCGCCGGATTCAGTTACGGAGCGAAAAACTATGATCGACTGACCGGTTCCATCCGCTACGCGACCAAACTCATGTTCATCTATTTCTTTTTCGGCTTTCTCTTCATTCAGTTTTTTGCCCAAACGATCTTCGAGATCTTCAGCGACCCCGATGCCGACAGCACCTTCTTCATCGCCTACGGGGCCAGATCCTTTCGGATCATCGCCATCGGTTTTCTCGCTTTGGGTTTTCAGATCATTCTGAGTGCGATCTATCAGGCTCTCGGCTTTCCGATCAAGGCGCTCATTGTCGCGACCTCGCGACAGCTCTGGATCTTTATTCCGGTTGCCATCGTGATGACGAGATATTTCGACCTTGACGGCATCTGGATCACATTCGCCGTTTCCGATCTTCTGGCCGGCATGTTCAGTGCCTGGATGCTGTCACGTGAGCTCAGAAGATTCGATTTGAAACATATGCTCGAAAGTAGCTTATGACTTGTCATTGTGAAAGGAGAAAAACATGAAAAAACGATTGATCATCGCGCTTGTCGCAGGTGCCGTACTCGGCGTTTTCTGCATCATCGGAGCATCGGTTCGGATGAGTCCTGAAACCGATTATCTCTTCGCATTCTGGTATAATCGTCTATTGATGGGTCTCGTGATCGGTCTCTTGCCGCTCGAGCCCGTTTTCCGGAAAATGATCGTGCGTGGCGCGATCGTCGGACTCATCGTCTCGTTCGCTTTCTACAGCGCGACCGATTATGCCGATTTCCTCGGATTTGTCGTCGGAGCCCTCTATGGAATCATCATCGAATACGTATCCGTCCGTTATGCGCGATAAAACGCTTGCCGGACAGGTAAAGCTCGCATGAAAAAACGTTGACGAGTTTACCTCTGAATCTTGAAAAAGAGGATAATTATGTTATAATTGAATTACGAGCAACCCAGATTGTTCATGAAGGCTCTTTGAAAACGGTTTTACCGGCTTTACTAATTCGATTAATCGTGATATAATCACTTAAAAGTTGAAGAGATTGGATTGAATAACTTTTGACAAAAAATAACGTATGGAATCACTGACTATAAATTTTCATATAAACGTTACGGCTTTGTGACTTTTATATGAAATTTATATATAGATTTGGTTATTTGACATAATCAAATAAAAAAAAGAGAGGAGATACAATTTTGAAAAAGTTATTTTTATTTTTAACTGTTGCCTTTATGGTATTCGGGATTACGGCTTGTGAACTCGTAGACGACACGACCGATCCTGAAGTCGACCCCCCGGTTCTTTCGGGTGTCGAAGATGTTGAAGTCTTCGTCGGAGGCGAATTCGACCCTCTGGAAGGCGTTACAGCATCCGATGAAGTAGATGGTGACCTTACGGATGAGATCGAAGTCACTGGTGAGTATGACCTCACTCAGGATGGCTCTTACACGCTCGTTTACACGGTCACGAATAGCGGTGGCAAGACTGCGACAGAGGCCAGAACTCTTACTGTAGTCAGCATCGAGTTGACATTGCCGACAGGTTTCTACAACTATCGTTTCGCTTCTGCTGACCTACGTCACACATTCTTCGCAGCAGCGGAAAAATACTTGTTGAATACGATGGACGGTGGTATTCCTGTCTTCGCAAACGCCGGATTCAACCTATACAGCAGCCGTCTCCAACTTCCTGTTGAAGACTATATTCCTGTCATGGGATTCGGTACGTCTTACGCGACGATGTCCGAGGATGACTCAACGGTCATCATGGATGACAACCAGCCAGGTAATGCAGGTGAGTACACCTATCGTTCGGCACTCGGTCAGAATCCAACGACTTTCCAACAATGGATCTATGACGACGCAACGAGTTCCGATGTCATTACGCTTTTCTTGGATGCACCTTACTACTACAACTTCAACGAAGCGATGGACGGCTATGACTTGCTGCCTTCGATGGCTTCCGATTACCCACAACCACTTGAATCGGAATTGACCGAAACAGGTATCGAAGTTGCCAACGTATGGCGTGTTTCCCTGAGAGACGACCTGACATGGACGTATCACCCCGATACGGACACTTCCGGATTCCCAGAAGGACATGAACACATCAATGCGCATGACTTCATCGAAACGTATCGAATCGCCCTTACCGAAGGTTGGTTCAGAGCGATCTCCGGTGGCGGTGACTTCCTGACCGCTTCACAACGTATCCTCAATGCACGTGAATTCCGTGATGAAACAGCTGATTGGGAAGACGTCGGTCTCCGTGCAGTCGATGACTACACGCTCGAGTTCGAATTCGTCAACGAAATGGCTGAATGGAATGTACGTTATTGGCTCGGATCATTCGTCATGGGCCCGATCAACTTGGATCTCTATGACCTCGTAGGCGAACAATACGGTACGTCTGCTGAAACGACTGCTTACAATGGTGAATATCAGCTCGATTACTATGAACCGGACAGCATCGTACGTTACAGCAAGAACCCGAACTTCCATGATCCCGATCGTTCATTCTTCACACATTGGACATATCGTATCATTGAAGATGCCGAAATCCGTTTCCAAGAGTTCCTTGCAGGTAAACTCGAAGCGGCATCCGTACCGACCGAAAGTTATGACCAATACAAGAACAGTCCGCTCATCAAGCGTGTTCCAGGTGCAACCACATTCCGAATCATGATCAATGGTCTCGGTACTGAAGAAGCACAACGCGAACAATTCCCGGACAGCACATGGATGCCAGAACCGATTCTCGCAAACCAGGACTTCAAGCGCGCCATGTACTTCGCGATTGACAGAGAACGTCTCGCCGAAGAAGTCATGAAGACGAGCCAGACGCAACAATATCTCTTCACCGATGCGTATCTCGTTGAACCGGCTTCCGGTACTCCGTTCCGTAACACTGCGGAATCGGCACTCGTCGATCCAGGTCTGTCGACCGATACGTACGGGTATAACCCCGACCTCGCGAAGGCTTACTTCGAATCGGCAATTGACGATCTCGTCGCCGATGGCGTCTATGAACCTGGTACTCAAGCTGATCCGACGGTCATCTCGATCGACCTGAACATCTTCAGCGGTAGTGTCGCACAGCAACTCTTTGGTGAATTCATTCAGGATTCCTTCGAATTCGTCTTCCAAAGCTTCGAACACAACATCAAGGTCGAAGTTACCCCAACACCGAAGGATTTCCCATCGATCTATTATGACTACATGATGGTCGGTGAATTCGATCTCTCGATCGGTGGTATCAGTGGTTCGACACTCGACGCGGCAAGCTTCCTCGATGTCTTCACATCGGATAACCGTGGTGGCTTCACGCTCAACTGGGGTATTGACACATCGATTCCGAATATCGAAGTTCAATACGAAAACCCATATCTCGGTGAAACCGTTCGTGAACTCTGGTCCTATGACGCGATCGTAAGTGCGCTCAATGGTGAAATCTACCTATCCGAAGGCGCTGAAGCGGAAATTCCGGCAGCCAAGGACTTCGAACTCACACCGACGACTGCAACATTCACGATCGATCAGTTCAACAACACAGGCTTCACAGACATCACCTATACCGTACAGTATTATGATCCAGCAGCGGGTTATCTCGATGTCGAAGGTCTTGTCGATGTTGTTCCTGAAGGCGAAACCGTAACGGTTGAAGGCTTGTTGCCGGCATTCGATGACTATCCAACGACTTATCTTGGAGACTACCAAGTCGTCATCAACTTCGGTTATGCGGCAGATCCGGAACGCGAAGGACAATCCGTCTCACCATGGTGGATGCAACCTTCAGTTATCGCAGATTCCGAAGTCGTAGCCGATGAAACGAGTGCGACACTCGACATTACGCTCAATGACGATGACTACGCACGCGTTGTCACCGAAGTTGAAGTACTCGATTACGCGGACTACTCTGCAACTGAAGCAGTCGTAGACTTCGCCGATCTCGCAGCCGTTTCACTCACTGGTCTTGAAGCGGATACGACATACCAAGTCATCTTCACATTCGATGACGGCAATGTCGCATACCTCCTCGTTGATACTGAAGTACCTGCTGAAGAATAAGAGGAATCTTTCAAAGATCAATCGATTGAAGCATTGACGACAAGCCATCCGGGCACATCCGGGTGGCTTGTTTTTTCATTCGGATATCAAAGGCGAGCGAACACACATGCATATCGGGAAGAAAAGGCTCATTCGCTTCTCGTTTTTTAGCAAGAATTGCCACAAGAGCGCTTTGATAGGCCGTGAATGCCGCCCCTCTATTTATAAGAATTTTCTTTGAACGCGCTCGATGTGCCAATCGGATCGGACAATTTCGGGAAAAATCACATAAAGCGGGAAAAACGGCCGAAAATGACAAAAAATTGCGTGAATATGGGTATGCGTATCCCTTAAAATGTGTTATAATGGTTATACTATTTGGCTCAATGGGAAATGCCTTTAAGGACGTAGCCGCGCTCTCTTTTTTATCATCACATCAAGAGACGGAAACCCCAGTTGAAACAAGTAATGCATCAGTAAAAATCATCGTTTCAGGAACACGTGCTTCACATGGATTTCGCAGACGAAGTTCATTTCATGATAGAGATTAAACTTAAGAGAAAGAGGGCTAACGCATATGCTTAGATACACAGCGATCAGGACGGTATGGATTTTCATCGTACTCACCACCTTCCTGTCCATCTTGTTCATCACCATTCGTCTCGTTCCGGAATATCCGCCGACCGAAATCAAAGAACAGGAAATCTACTACGCAAGACAGGAATCGGATGGTTACATGACGACCGAACTCATCACGGATGATGCCACGGTTCGCGCCATTCGCGAAGGCACCTACGAAGATCGGTGTTCCGGTTGTTTTTACAAGGATGAGGGTGACCAGTATCGCGTATTCATCCCGGTTCCGATCATAACCCAATACGGTTCGTGGCTGGCCAATATTTTCACGGCATGGGATTGGGGCGTTTCAACGCGCGTCTCGGTCAACAAGGATGTCTTTGAAATTTTGCAAAGCCGTCTTCCC
Organism: Acholeplasmataceae bacterium; assembly: GCA_018399615.1. Classification (GTDB taxonomy): domain Bacteria; phylum Bacillota_I; class Bacilli_A; order Acholeplasmatales; family Acholeplasmataceae; genus RECG01. Next base: position 20,691 of record JAGYNT010000005.1, on the reverse strand, counting down.
GTAACCATGCGTGTCAACTTCCTGGCATTGCTCGTTTTCATGCCTGTGGGTTTCACACTCGGAATCATCGCCGCACTCAAGAAAAACAAGCTCACCGACAATGTCATTTCGCTCGGGGTCATGATTTTCATCTCCATTCCGAACTTCGTCGTCATGCTCTTTCTGGTCATGATCTTCGGGTACGGACTCGATTGGCTGCCCTCGCAATATCCGCCATCCGATGTGGTCGGCTCAGTCCGGTATGCGGCGCTCGTACTTCCGGTCATGGGTTTGTCTTTCGGTGCGATCGCCGGGCTTACCCGTTTTACGAGAGCCGAACTTACCGAAGTGCTGACATCGGATTTCGTTCTCCTCGCCCGAACCAAGGGGCTTACGAAGATGCAGGCCGTCGTTCGTCACGCGATGCGTAATTCGATGGTACCGCTCGTTCCGAGCATTATCTTCGCGTTCGTCGCTTTGTTAAGCGGTTCGGTCGTCATCGAACGGATCTATGCGATTCCCGGCATGGGGCGCGTCTACCTTCGAGCACTCACACCGAACAATTTCGACTACAACTTGATTCTGGCGCTATCCGCCTTCTACACGTTCATTAGCCTGTTCGCCGTTCTGCTCGTCGACTTGAGCTATGGAATCGTTGACCCGAGAATCAGAATGGGGGCAAGAAAATAATGAAAATCTATGACGATAAGAAACACAAGAATTTAAGCCCTGACAACTTCGAGTTCGTTCAACGCGACGAAAAGATCTACGACAAGCGTTTCGAGACGAAACCGATCGGGTATTTCAAGGATGCCATGATTCGTTTCGGCAAGAACCGAACGAATGTCATCGCGACGATCATTTTGGGTATTTTGATTTTGTTGGCGATTTTCGTACCGGTTCTGACCACGAAAAACTATCAGGATTTGGAAACCGAATTGGCGAATCTCCCACCGAGAATGCCGCTTCTCAAGGAAATCGGTATTTTCGACGGGATGAAACAATATGAGGACCAGCAGGTCGATCTCTCGACGATCGATCCGGAGACGGGTCTTGGATTGCCACTCGGATTCGATTCCGAACTCATCCAGATGGATACGCTTGAAAACTATGAAGTCGCCTGTACCGATCTCAGTGATTCCTGTAAAGGCGGACAGGTCGATTTCACGCTTGATCGGACCAAAACCGAGTCACGTATGCAATCCCCCGATTTCTTTTCCTTTTCCGAAGCGAAAGAACCGAGCGTAACCGTCGACATTCTCGAACTCAATACCGAGTCGAGCATTCAGGTCAATGTCAATATCGTCTCGAATTTCGGTACGAAGAGGACAACGCTTGGAACGATCACCGAACCCGGTGTCTACGCATACGATCTCTATGATACGCTCGAACTGCCCGCCAGTGACGGTCAGGTCGAACTCGAGATCATCGCGACCGAAGCTCGCGACAATTCGATTCGTCTGAATGCCGTAACGGTCGATGACAATACGAGTGATGAACCTCTCGCCGATTATACGGGTCACGCCTTGACGCGCTTTTCTCCTGTTGTCGCCGGCAGTACGATCATTTCCCGGGTCAACGGCGTTATTCTGCAGGCATCCTTCAAATACGATATTTACGCCGACGTGTTCGGTGAACGGGAATACAAGGTTTTCTCGGCCAATCAGTTCCGGGAAATCACGGCAGCGAATGCCGATGTCTGCAATATGCCCTCGAATCCCGACGATCTCATCGGTTGGGACCAGTTCGGTCCGGAGTGCCCGTTTTCGAAGGTTGTCGCCCAGACGGAACCGACACAGGGACCGGATGGTGAATTCTATTTCTCTTATCACCTCTTCGTGAACTATTCCATCTATCGCGGATATGACGACATCCCGAACTTCCTGTTCGGAACCAACGCCTTCGGCAAGGACTTCTTCGCGCTCGTATGGCTTGGACTGAGAACATCGCTCTTCGTCGGATTGGTCGTTGCCACGATCAACATTTCCGTCGGTATCATCTACGGTTCGATCGAAGGCTATTATGGCGGCATGGTCGACCTGCTCATGGAAAGATTCGGTGAAATCATCGGACGGATTCCCTTCCTGGTATGGCTCGGACTCTTCGTCATCATTCTCGGACCGGGAGTGTTGACACTGATCGTCCTTTTGACCATCACGGGATGGTTGGGGGTCGCGAGCACGACCCGAACCCAGTTCTACCGTTACAAGGGACGAGAGTACGTTCTCGCATCGAGAACCATGGGTGCCAAGGACTCCAGAATCATTTTCAGGCACATTTTGCCCAACGGCATCGGGACCATCATCACCGCGAGTATTCTTATGATCCCGGCCGTCATTTTCTCCGAGTCCACGATTTCCTATCTGGGATACGGGATCGGGCACGGTCAGTCATTCAAACTGTTGGGACTCTTCGAACTTTCCGGTGTGTCCATTGGTGTCCTGCTTGCTGATGGACGGACATCCCTGGTCGACAGACCTTATCTGACGATGTTCCCTGCCGTCATCATTTCCATTCTCATGATCACGTTCAATATGTTCGGTAACGCGCTCAGGGATGCCTTCAATCCATCGTTAAGGGGATCTGAATAATGAATAAAAACGTAAAATTATCCGTAAACAACTTAACCGTATCGTTTCGAACGACCCAAGGCATGGTGCGAGCCGTACGCGGCATCAGTTTCGATCTGATGGAAGGCGAGACACTCGCCATCGTCGGTGAGTCCGGTTCCGGAAAGTCGGTCTCTTCACGCGCCATCATGGGTATTCTTGCCGGAAACGGCATCATCGAAGACGGTAGTATCATTTATGAGGATCAGGACCTGACGAAGATCAGTGAAGAAAACTTCCACGAGATTCGCGGGGACAAGATCGGTATGATTTTTCAGGACCCGATGTCGAGCTTGAATCCGATCATGAAGATCGGAAGACAGATCACGGAAGGTATCCGTATCAACGGTCATCGCCTCAAAGAACGCCACAAAAAACTCATTCACAAGCCCCGTATGGAATACCTCAATGCCAAGAATGAGAAAAAAGAAGCGATCAAGCTCTATCGGCACCGTGTATCCGAACTCGATCAAAAGAACGATCAGGCAAAACTGACCGAACTCAAAAGCGAACTCGAAAAGCAGAAGATAACTTTCGATGAACGGATCAAACGGGCGAAAGCGGATCTGAAAAAAGAGATTCCAAAAGCCAGAAAAACGATTAAAAAAGAATGGAACACCGAGAAAAAACGTGTCAACGGATTGATCAAGGACGTTCAGGCACGCATGAAAACCGCGCATCCCGAAGAAAAGAAGAAATACCACAAGGAAATCGCCGATCTGAAAGAACAACTCGCCCGTTACAAGAAGGTAACGCGTCGGGAAGCGCGCGAACGCGCGATCCAGGTCATGACCGAAGTCGGTATTCCGGAACCCGTGAAGAGACTGAACCAGTATCCCTTCCAGTTCTCCGGTGGTATGCGTCAAAGAATCGTCATCGCCATCGCTCTGACGGCGAATCCGGATCTCTTGATCTGTGATGAGCCGACGACCGCGCTCGATGTCACCATTCAGGCTCAGATCCTCGAACTGATCAAGAAACTCAAGGATGAACGTAACATTTCCGTTATTTTCATCACCCATGACCTCGGTGTCGTCGCCAACATGGCGGACCGCGTCGCCGTCATGTATGCCGGAAAAATCGTGGAAATCGGTTTGGCCGAAGAGATCTATTACAACCCGAGGCATCCCTATACGTGGGCGTTGCTTTCCTCAATGCCGGATCTCAACTCGAAAGACCGACTCTTCTCGATTCCGGGCACGCCGCCCAACATGCTCTTTCCGCCGAAGGGTGACCCCTTTGCCGATCGAAGCCAATACGCGATGAAAATCGATTTCGAAGAGGAACCGCCGTTCTTCAAAGTCAGTGACACGCACTATGCGGCGACTTGGCTCTTGCACAAGGACGCGCCCGAAGTCAAAATGCCGGAAATCATACAAGAACGCATCGAAGAATTCAAACGTGGTGAAAGAGGGGTGACCAACTGATGACCGAAAAACAAACGACACCTCAAGAACCGATTTTAAGCGTCCGAAACTTGAAACAGCATTTCAAGAGCGGCTTCGGTAAAAAGAAGCTGATCGTCAAGGCTGTCGACGGTATATCCTTCGATATTTACAAGGGCGAGGTTTTCAGTCTCGTCGGTGAATCCGGATGTGGAAAAACGACGACCGGTCGAACGATCATCCAACTCTACGAACCAACCGATGGTGAAGTCTATTTTCTCGGCAAACGCATTTCAGCCGGATATCTCGGACTCAAACAGGAAATCAAGGATATCCGCAAGACCACGAAAGACGAGATCGAAAAGCTGAAAACCGGATCGAACAACGAATCCGAGATCAAGCGTCTGCACGATGAAGCCAAAGAACGGATCGATACGATCAAAGAAGAAATCGAGATCCGCAAGAAACAGACCCGACTCGAAGACAAGGAACACATGAAGAACATGCAGATGATCTTTCAGGATCCGATCGCTTCGCTCAACCCGCGCATGGTCGTCAAGGAAATCATTGCCGAAGGTCTTCGAATCGCGAATATCAAGGATAAAAAAGTCATCAACGACCGTGTCAATCAGATGCTCGAAACCGTCGGTCTCGTGCGCGAACACGCGAGTCGCTATCCCCACGAGTTCAGTGGCGGACAACGCCAGAGAATCGGGATCGCCCGCGCACTCGCCGTCTCGCCGCAATTCATTATCGCCGATGAACCGATCAGCGCTCTGGACGTCTCGATTCAGGCTCAGGTCATCAATCTGTTGAATGATCTGCGCGATGAGTTCGGCATTACGATCATGTTCATCGCCCATGACCTTTCGGTCGTCAAGTATTTCAGTGACCGGATCGCCGTCATGTATTACGGTAAGCTCGTCGAATTGACGACCAAGGAAGAACTCTTCGCCAATCCGCTTCACCCCTACACGAAATCCTTGTTGTCGGCCGTGCCGCTTCCCGACCCGATCCATGAGAGAACGCGCAAGCGGATCGTCTATGATCCGCGCATGCACAACTATTCGAAACAGGGACCGTCACTGCACGAAATCAAACCCGGACACTTCATTTACGCCAATGACGAGGAACTCGCCGGCTATAAGAAAGAGTTGGGTACTTGATGAAACGGATTTTGTATCCGCTCGGGATCAGTCTCGCTTTGGTCTTCGTCGTTCATTTGACGCTCTTTGACAACTCCTATACGCCCAAAGACATGTCCAATGCATTCTTCGTCGTCGGTCTGATCATGTTTCTGATCGGCTTGATGGCGGTTACCGACGCCTCGAAGATCTTCATGATCTTCGTATACAGCGTCAAACAGACCCGAAGACAGCATCGAAAGACGTATCCGACCTATTACGATTATGCGAAAGAGCGCGAAAAAGAAAAAATGATTCCCTATGCTCTGGAAATACTCATCATCGGAATCATTTACCTGATCGTCGCATTCGTTTTCTCACAACTCTACTTTCAGGCATTGTAATCAGGGGTGGCCATGCGCCACTCCTTTAATTTGGAGGACCATGCAATATGACATATGATTCAAAAAACGCAGCCCGTTTGCTTGCCAAATGGCGCGACATTCTGCGTCTGAACGAACCATGGAGTATCCGACTCGACTGGGTCACGGATCCCGGGTTCGCGAAAACGGGGGATATCCGAATCGATTGTGACGACCGGAAAGCGGTTCTCATGATCAACGGGATCAATCCGAAACACGAGAATCTCGAAGAGGTCATCTGTCACGAGCTGTTGCACCTGAAACTCTATCCGCTCGACCAGGTGACCGAAGGGCTGATCGAGGCACACTATGAAAAGGACAGCACGGCCCATACTTTCGTATACACCCAGTTCATGACGAGCCTCGAACAGACCGTTGAAGAACTCACGAAGTGTTTTCTTGCCGCATTCGGCGAAAACAAAACGCTTTCTTACGGACGCTGCAGGACACAAAAGAGTTTCAACGATCTCTTTGACGGGCTCAAAAGCCTGAAATAAAAAAAGACAATGGTCGAAAGACCATTGTCAGCGTACGCGTTTCATGAACGCTTTCAGTGTTTCACCGGTCGGGTTGTCGAGTATCTCCGGTAACCCGTGCTCGACGATTCGCCCATCATCCATGAAAACGACATAGTCCGCGAAATCCTTGACGAAACTCATGACGTGGGTGACGAAAATGAACCGTTTGCCGAGACCCCGGAGTTCTTCGACGGCGGTGAGCACTTCGTGCGTGAGTATCGGATCCAGAGATGATGTCGGCTCATCGAGAAAGATGATGTCGGGGTCAAGGCTGAGCGCGCGCGCGATCGATGCCCTTTGGGCTTGACCTCCGGATACGTTTTTCGGTAATTTGTCGACCTGGTCTTCCAGATGGAGCATATGGAGATATTTGAGAGCCGTTTTTTCCGCGTCGTCTTTGTTCATGTCCCGCGTCTTTTCAAGAATGAGCGTGATATTTTTTTTCAGGGTCAGGTGCGGGAAAAGATTGTGATTTTGAAAAACGAAACCGACGCGCTTTCGATAGGCTTCATCGCGAACGGAGGCACCGTTGATGGAAATACGTCCCGAATTGGGGATCTCGAGCCCCGACATAAGCCGGATCAACGTCGATTTTCCCGACCCGGATACGCCGATCAGGGCGAGGGAACGATAACCCTCGAGTTTCAGGTTCAGATCGTGCAGGACTTCAACATCATAAGCGTGTGATACGTGTTCGAGTTCGATGGTCATAGGGCCCACTTCCTTTCGATGACGCGCGTGGCCTGAGAGAGCGGGATCGTGATCAGAAGATAGAGAACCCACATCAAGAGATAGCCTTCCACGTACGCGAAGGATTTCGATTGCGTGACGCGAATCGCGTAGAAAAGTTCGTTGAAACTGAGCACGCTCAAGAGCGCACTACCTTTGATGATCATCGAGAAATTGTTCATGAGCGGCGGCATGAGAATACGAGTGACCTGAGGGATGATGATGTAACGGTACCGCTGATACGATGTGAAACCGAAGAGATCCATCGCCATATACTGCTCGTTCGAAATGCTCGAGAAAGCGGACTTGTACACGTTTTTCATGTAGGGCGTCATGTAGACGATGAGCGCACTGAAACCCATGACGTTCCGATTGTAGGCATTGAATGCCGGGCCGATCAGGAAGGCCATGATGATGATCAACACGAGTAAAGGCGTACCATAGATGATTTCCGTGAAAAGATCGACGAGGGCATTGAAGTATTTCGATTTCGAGATTGACAACAGATAGAAAACGAAACCGAGGATCAGACTTCCGAAAAGTGCGATCAGTGAGACGTAGATGGTGTTTCCAAGACCGATCAGAATCATCCGTTGAAAGACCTGAAACGATTCAAAGGAAAAGCCGCTATCCTGACGAAAAATGATGAATGCCATGAAGGCAATCAGTGTCAGAATCGCGAGCAGATAGGCTGTTTTCCTATTCATTGATGTAGAAATCCAAACCGTAACGCCCAAGTCTTTCGAGAAGCACGTCGTCCCAACGCGCTTTCAAAAGCTCATAGAGGCCGCCGTCATCATCGAAGGTATCGATGAATGCGTTGGCTTCGGCGATGAGTTCGCTGTTTCCCTTATTCGTCGCCATACCGATCGGGCTCGAGACGAAGGAATCCCAGAGAACCATGGTCGTGTCCGGATTCGCGTTATATCCGTCCAATACCGGATTGGCACTCATCAGAAGGACATCGGCGGTACCCTGAGCCACGCTTTCGACCGCAGTACCGAGATCGGTCGCCGCGATGACGTCTTTACCGTAGGATTCGGGGATGGATGTGGAAACCTGGGATACGATGCCGATGTAGTTGACGTCATCGATCGCGAGGAGATCCTCGATCGTCGAGTCTTCATCGAGTTCGTTTTCCGTGGCGAAATCCTTGTTGAGCAGCGAAATAATCTTGAAGTAGAAATATGGATTTGAAAAGTCGACGGATGTCATGCGGTCCTCGGTAATGCTCATGGATGCGATCGCGATATCGACCTCACCGGAACGTAGTGCGGGAATGATCGACTGAAAGTCGGTATTGACGATCTCGACATCCCGACCGAGATATTCACCGAACGCATCGGCGATATCGACGGAAATGCCTTCCGGTTTGTTGTTCGGATCGACCGTTTCAAACGGCGGGTAGATCAAATCCATGGCGACACGAAGCGTATCATCATCGTCACAGGCGGCGAGTCCGAGAACAGTGAATGACAAAATGAATGCGAGTATGATTTTCTTCATAAATGGTTTCTCCTTTTAGTGAAGTATGTTCATTATAGTCGATTGAGCGACTCCGGACAAAGGATTTGCAAATGTAAGCGGTTAAACGAATCGAGCGGTTGGTTTCAATCCCGTTTTTCACATAATCGGGAGATCTATGAGCAGAACAGTGAATGCGGGGGAACAAGGAGCGCCCGGTTCGTTGATTTATCATGTCATTTCGAGTTAAAATGTAGTAAAATGATATGTGGATGCGCATGCATCCGAAACAGGAAGGAGCGGGTGAACCGTGAAGGATTCGAACGTGAAACACATACCCGTACTCGACCCGGATTTTCGTCCGAGCGTACGGGAAAACCATAGATTCAGGATGCGCGTTGAAGCTTCAGAAAGCGTCGATGTCACGATCGCGATCGAACGACAGAATGATGAACGTGCTGTTTTTCAGACGAAAGTGTTCGCTGATCGCGAGCATGACCAGGAAAATCGTTTTCATATCGAACGACTCGTCAAAAGTCTGTTGTGGATCAAGGGAGGATATCGTATTCTTTTTTCCGGACCCGAGCGTATCGGAGAATACCTCCGGTCATTATACCGTCCGGGTGGAAAAAGAGCGTTCGATGCCGAGTTCATGGGTCGGATCTATGAAAAGGAATTCGTCGTCGAGTTCAGGGATCAAAGACGCATGCCCGAGGCATGCGAGCGTCCGAAGAAAATCGGCAGACATCTTGACGGTTACCGGATCGGATTCGATGCGGGAGGCAGCGACCGCAAGGTCTCGGCCGTCGTGAACGGAAAACCCATATACAGCGAAGAAGTCGTCTGGCATCCCAAACTTGAAACCGACCTCGATTATCACCGTCAAGGCATACTCGATTCGCTTCGTCGCGCGGCGTCGAAAATGCCTCGGGTCGATGCAATCGGCATCAGTTCGGCCGGTATCTACATCGACAACAAGGCGATGGCGGCATCCCTGTTCATGAACGTCAAGGACCAGAAAGACATCAAAAACATCTATATCGACGCCGCCAAAGCGATGGGAGACGTACCGTTGGTTGTCGCCAATGACGGAGACGTCACGGCGCTTGCCGGGTCGATGTCCTATGGAAAGACGCGGATTCTCGGGATCGCCATGGGGACGAGCGAAGCGGCGGGATATATCGACCGTGAAGGATCGGTAACCGGATGGCTCAACGAGCTCGCTTTCGTCCCGATCGATGACAATCCGAAAGCCATGATCGACGAATGGTCCGGCGACTATGGCTGCGGTGTCAAGTATTTCTCTCAGGATGCCGTGATCAAGCTGGCAAAAAGGGCGAAAATCACCTTCGAAGAAGGTCTCTATCCGGCGGAAAAACTCAAAGTCGTACAGAACCTGCTCGAACTGGGAGACGAACGTGCAAAAGATATTTTTCGCTCCATCGGGACCTATCTCGGTTATGGGATTATGCACTACAAGATGTTTTACGAGATTGAGACGGTCATGATTCTTGGTCGTGTCACATCCGGTCAGGGCGGACGAATCATCGTCGAGGAAGCCGAAAGTGTGCTAAGAGATCTTTCGGAAGAGCCGGTCGAACTCTTGATTCCGGGTGAAACGGAAAGACGCGTCGGCCAGGCCATCGCGGCCGCGAGCCTGCCGACACTCATAAAGGATGTTCAAACATGAAACCTGAACGAAACACCAACAAGTTGGCGTGGGAAGAGGCTTTTGATCGGGTCGATTCCAAAGACCTTGAACGTGTTCTTGAACAACTGAAGCATGATCCGGGTTCTTTTCTGTCGGAAACAATGAAACGCGAATTGGGTGCTCTCGCTGGACAGGATCGAAGCGTCGCGCAGTTCTGTTGTAACAACGGTAGAGAAACGATTTCCGCTTTGAGTCTCGGTTTCAAGCATGCCGTCGGCTACGATATCGCTTCAAACATGGTCGATTTCGGCAATGCCATGGCCGAAAAACTCGGGGTCGAGGCACGCTTCATTCAGACGGACATGCTCGAACTCGAGACGCATGAACGATATGATGCCGGATTTCTGACCGTGGGGAGTGTCACCTGGTTCGATGATCTCGGTCTTCTGTTCAAGAGAATCGCTCACGCGATTGAAACGGGTGGTTGTCTTGTCATTGAAGACATTCACCCCATCATGAATATGGTCGCGATTCCGGGAGAACAGAACTATGAAAAGAATCATCCGAATAATCTCGTCAACGACTATTACAGGAAAGAACCGTGGGTGGAAAAGGACGGCATGTTCTACATGGCGAAACAGGTCTATGAGTCACATCCCTTCACGAGCTACTCCTATACGATCTCGGATATGGTCAATGGTCTGATCGATGCCGGTTTCGCGATCGAAGCGATCTTTGAATCGTCAACCGATCGTTCGGCGCAGTTTGCACACCTGAACGATTCGGGCATTCCCTTGACGCTTGTCGTTCGCGCGCGTCGATTGTGATTCTTAGGATCAGGCGTATGGCTTTTTATGCTTTTCGGTGTTATAATGATATGAGTTGCACGTAGAAGAAAGGTCCGATGCACCATGGAACGCGTCATCATCCTTGTGTTAACGCTGATCGTCTCGATCGGCATCATATTGATCTCAAATCGAAGAAAGATATCCGATCGGTCAATGCTTGGGGTCCTTGTTTTTTTGTTGTTTTCCGTCTATCTTTTCAGATTGTTTTCAAGTGATGTGATCGATCAGACGTTCAATATATTTTATATCGATATCAGGACCGATGTCGATGCCGAAACGACATGGCTCTTTTCGCCTTATAAAACCTTATTCATTCTGATCTTGAGATGGCTGACCGTGCTGTTCATTACCGGTGCGATCGCCGTGTCATTTCATCCGAAACGGGAAGTTCACGCCTTGCTGGGGTTTCTCGGTCCGCTCGTGTTCGTGCTCAATGTTCTCTTTTTCCGCTCGCACGTCATCGCCTTCGAGGGCACATACGAGTCTGTCTTTTCGACGCGAGCGTTGCAGTTTTCGCTCGAGACGTTGCTCTTCGGTGTTCTGATGCTGATGCATCTTCGGATTCTGATCAGGGAGCGGATGAAACCGACACGTATCGAACTTCAAAACATGGCACTCACCTTGTTTCTCTCCGCGTTCGCCGTCATGCCGCTTGGCTTCCTGTATCACCTTTTCGGCAACTACGGGGAAGTCCCGAAGGATTTCACGTTGACCCACATCTTCGTCATCTGGTTTCCCTTCGCTTTGATCATCGGATTCTTTTATCTGTTTCGCAATAAGAGTCAGACCACAAAGAATCTCTTCGTCACGTTTCTCGCCTTCGCCGCTTTCTTCCAGTACTTCTATTTGCGTCGAACGGGACTGAACGGTTTACCCCTGCATCTCTGCAACACCGCTGTGATCCTTCTTGTCATCGCGATCCCGTTCCGCATCAAGAGCGTCTTCTATTTCGCTTATTTCGCCAATGTGATCGGTGCGATCGCCGCGATCATATTGCCGAATTACAGCCAGGACATCTTCAGGCTCTCGGTCGTCCATTTCGGATACAATCACCTCTACGCCCTGATCATTCCGCTTCTGGCCGTCATACTCCATACGTTTCCGAAACCGAAGCTCAAGCATATGGTTCACGCCATCATCATCTTCACCATCTATTTCATCTTCGTCGTGATCGTGAATACGTGGTTTCGAAACTATGGCGCGAACACCGACTACTTCTTCACCTATTCGGACTTTCTGTCCGATCTCTTCGGTGCTCGGAAGCTGCAATACAATTACACGTTCGAGATCGATCTATGGGGGTTGGAACTGACTTTCTTCTATCTGTTCCAGATCATCTATTATCTTACGTTTATCTTTCTTATGTTCATGATGTGGGTCGTCTATGATACGATTGAGGTGACGGTCGAAAGGCATCATCGTCTGCACCTGAAACAAAAAGAACACATGCAGGAGCGCTTGCGTCTCAAAGCGATGCTCGGCGATCGAAGTCTGAGTGAACCCATGAATCCGGAGAGTAGCGATATGATCAGAATCAATCATTTTTCCAAGCGATACGGCAATGCCAAAGAAAAAGCGGTCGACGATTTTTCACTCGAGGTTCACAAGGGTGAGGTTTTCGGCTTTCTCGGACATAACGGTGCCGGCAAATCGACCACGATCAAGAGCCTCGTCGGCATTCAATCGATTACCGAAGGTGAGATCGAGATCTGCGGTTACGACATCCGGACGCAGCCTTTGGAAGCGAAACTCAGAATCGGTTACGTTTCCGACAATCACGCCGTCTATGAGAAACTTACCGGTCGCGAATACATCGATTACGTCGCCGACCTCTATCACGTAAGCGTGGAGGACCGAAAAGAACGATTGGACAAGTACTTGAAGCAGTTCAACCTCGAACATGCCTTCGACCAGGAAATCAAGAGTTATTCGCACGGTATGAAGCAGAAACTCGTGGTCATCGCTTCCTTGATCCATGAACCCGAGGTCTGGATTCTCGATGAGCCCTTGACCGGACTCGATCCGACGAGTGCCTATCAGATCAAGGAATCGATGCGGGAACACGCGGAAAAGGGAAATATCGTTTTTTTCTCGAGTCACGTCATCGAAGTCGTCGAGAAGATCTGTCACCGCATCGCCATCATCAACAATGGCCGACTCATCGGCATATACACGCTCGAAGAACTCAAACAGGAAGGGACGTCGCTCGAAGAGCTCTACATGAAAAACGTCCGTAAAGTCCATCTTGAACAATAGGAGATACGCGTCATGCTGAAACGCATCGGTGTCCTGATACGTTTACAACTGAGCAATCGGATGAATCTCAAGATCGAAGACCACAAGCGATTTTTCGCCGGAATCGGTCTTCGTTTGCTCGTGATCGCGATCCTCTCGATCGTCATGACACTCGTCCTGCACGTGATCGCCGATATACTCTATATTCCGGTCAACCACTATTTCATGATCTTCGTGCTGATCATCACGCAAGGACTCGGAATCGTATCGGCGACGAGCAAGCTCATGACCGATCTCTATCTGAGTCGGGAAAATCCGATTCTGTTATCGCTCCCGGCGAAAAACGACGAGGTCTTCATCAGCAAACTCGCCGTGTTCTACATCGGCGAGTTCATCAAGAATCTGTACTTGCTCATTCCCGTTCTGATCGCGTTCGGATACATCAATGAGATCATGATCCTCTATTACATCAACATCGTTTTCATGTTGTTTCTCCTGCCGCTCTTGACGGTGTCGGTTGCCGCACTTCTCTCGATGCCGCTGATCTTCATCAAGAATTATCTCAAGAACCACCAGACCATCGCCTTTCTTCTTGTCGTCTTGTTGATCGTTTTCGCGTTCGTTCTGGTGCGGGGTGTCGTTTCCGGCATTCCGACGCCGATCCGTATCGTTCAGCTCTACAATTCCTTCATCATTTCGCTTACGCTGTTCATGCAGCAGAGCGCGAACTACGGATTGATCTACACCAACATCGGAAAACTCCTTTACGGCATGAACCCCGTTTTCAATTACGTTTTGCTTCTCGTCACGGTTTTCGCGCTTATGGGACTGATCCTTCTCGTGGCGAGACCGCTCTATTTCAAGCTCGCAAGCACGTCGCATGAAACCGCGACAGAACGGGTTCATCGTAAGGACAACATGGCCGAAAAGAGCATTTTCATGACGTTTTTACGGAAGGAACTGCTGATCGCGCGACGAAGCACCAACGAATTGCTGGAAAACTATGCGATTCTTCTGACGCTACCTTTCTTCATGTATGTCTTGAACTACATATATATGGGCATGAATCGCAGTACGTTCGGGAATCAGCTCGTCCTCGTATTCAACGTTTTCATCGCGCTTCTGATCGTGACCGCCGCCAATACGGCGTCCGCGAGCGCGATTTCCACGGAGGGTGGCGAGTTCGTGCTCTTCAAGACGGCACCGAGCGATACGACCAAGATGGCATGGGCCAAGATCGCCTTCAATCTGGCGTTCTCGATCGGCGTCATCGCGCTCAGTTTCCTGCTGTTCATGTGGGCTCTGCCGGTGTTTCCGAAACTGCACATCGGTCTGTTGTTCGTCTTTGTCGTTCTGATCAACAGCGGACATATCCTCTGGTCGTTTCAGATCGATCTTTTGGATCCGCAGCTGAGTGACTATGCGGCAACCGGATCATTGAGCGGAAACAGGAATATCGGCCGATCGATTCGAAACGGTTTCGTTCTGAGTTTTCTTTTCGGGGGACTTTCGGCCGTGCTCTTCGTCTTCGTCAACGCTTTGGCATGGACGATTCTGCTCGGACTCGCCGCGGTATTCCTGGTCGTTCGAGTACGTCTTTTTCAAAGTTTTCTCAAGGCTTATTTCATGGATATCGAATTTTAGGAGGTGTTCGCTTGAATCGCAAACTCATACTTTTTTCCGTACTCACGTTCAGTGTGCTCTCGATCATGTCGATCGCCGTTTTCGGTACGCTTCCCGAAGGAGGCAGCTCGGTAGCCGTCGAAACGATTCTCATTCCCGACTACGACGAGGAGAACATGGCTGGTGAGCGTTTCAAGGATGTCACGGGAGTCGTCACGGAACGACACAACGTCTATGAAGTCCGATACGTGATCGAACCCGGGGAGGCCCAAGGTGACATTCAAGCGAGTTCGAACAACCGGGGCATGAATGTTCAGGTCGACCAGCAGGCGAAGGTCGTTTATGTCTATTACGACACACAGGCGATCGGTCAGACCGTAACGATCAAGATTTGGGATGATCACACGAAAAATCAAGCGGAGATCATCCTTTGGTTCAAAACGCCGGACGACGTCATCGTCCCAGACTAGAAACAAGGAGAGTGTTGAGAATGAATAAAAGAATGCTTTTGACGGGGATTCTGCTGATCGTGCTTATGCTCGGCCTCGCGGCGTGCGACGAGATCTACGTGCGCCTCAATTACGAGACCAACGGCGGCGAACCCATACCCTATGAGAACGTCGTTCAGGGATACGTGTTCGATGCGTTGCCTGAACCCGAAAAAGAAGGCCATACCTTTATCGGATGGTATGAGGACGAAGCGCTCACCGAGCCCTTCGATTCCGAGAAACCGCTCAATCGAAACCGGACGATCTATGCCAAATGGTCGGTAAACCGTTATCAATTGACGCTCGTCGACGTCGACGAAGGCGTTTATGACGAGCGTACGCTTGATTTCGGTGCGCTTTTGGAGTTGCCCGAACTCGAAAGAGATGGCCATGAATTTGACGCATGGTACTCAGATGGGACGTTGATCGAAGAATTCGAGGGTACGAACATGCCCGCAGAAGACCTTACGCTCTATTTCGCGTTCGACCCGTTTTTGTATACGGTCGATTTCTATGTCGGAACCGAAATCATTCAGTCGCGTGAAGTCGCTCACGGTCAGGAACTCGTTCTCATTCCCGATGTTCCCGAAGTCGAAGGAAAAGTCGGGTCGTGGAGCGTGACCGATTTCTCTCGGATTACCGGTGACATGGAAGTCATCGCCGTCTATGAGGATAAAACCTATGACGTCGTGATCAAGGACGAATGGGGAACGATCTATAGCGAACAGACGGTTACGCATGGCGCCCTGATCGACGTTCCCGAGGAACCGAGCAGGGAAGGATATGCGTTCATCGGCTATTCCGAGGATCTTTTAACGTTCGTCGTCACCGAAGATGCGGAAATCCTGGTTGTGTATCAGATCCTGGTTTTCACGGTCGACTTCTATGACCACAATGGCGTCTTGCTCGCCAGTCTCGACGTCGAATACGGATCGAATCCGGTCGCACCGGACGTTCATGTCGAAGAGGGTTATCTCTTCGAAGCGTGGGATACGGATTATTCCGAGGTCACCACGGACCTGGAAGTTCGTGCCATCATCGTTCCGATCGTCTATTCGATTACCTTCGATGCCGGGGAAGGCGCGTTCGCGGACGGAGAATCCTTGCGGGTATTGAATGCCGATTACGAGAGTGTGATCGGTCAACAGGAAGAACCGACCCTCGCCGATCACGCGTTTGCGGGTTGGTATGAAAACGAGGATTACAGCGGTTCCTCCGTTTCTTTCGGACCTCAGTCGACGATGATGCTCGGTGGAGCCGATCTCTATGCGAAATACGTTCCGTTGATCGATGCCAGCGGCAGTTACGTCTTCGAACGTGAAAATCTCGAAACGGGTGCCATCGAAAGCGATGGGGATCCCATTCCTTACAGTTTCGGCGATGTCGCCGATGACCCGCTTTTCACGCCGATCGTCGAATTCGAAGGCTATGCCTTCGATTATTTCATCGCGGCGGACACGATCTATCACGATCCGGATGATTTCCATCTGCTCGAGGACATGATCGATGTCGATGTCCATTACACACGACTGATTCTATCGGTCACGTTCGTTCAGGATCCGAGCAGCGCCGGAGGATCCGGGGATGTCATCGAAGAGGAACACCTGCTCTATTACAATGACAGTTATACCGGTGATCTGCCGGAAATCCTGATCGGTGACGAGGACTATCAGGCCCGCTGGGATCGCACGAATCTGACGAATCTGAAAGAAAGCGTCATTGTTCGCGCCGTATACTATGTCAGCAGAATCCAGACTATCACATTCGTCGATGGTGGAGCCATCAAATACATTGCTTCAAAGACACAGGGATCTGGCGATCAGGTCGTCACCGAGGATTCCCTGATCTGGCAGCTCGACAAGCCCGGACACGTCTTTCTGGGATGGTTCGATCAACCCGATGGTGGGACGAAATACGGGATCGACGACATGCTCTTCTCGAGTTTCGAACATTCGAACACCGTCTATGCCCAGTGGGAAGTATTGGAAGCATTCGCCCAGCCGACGAACCTTGTGATTTCAAGCGAAGACGGTCTGGTGATTTCCTGGGTCATCGATCCGGCTGAAATCAACGGAGCGGGTCCGCTTGACTATCAGTTCCTGATCGATGGCGTCGGTTACGTAGTCGATTCGACCGATGTCGTTGTCGATGGGAATATGCACGTGCTCTCGATACCCGAAGGCCATGCGCTCTATCCCTCGTTTTCGACATTGCTCGAACCCGGTATCCACGGTGTGTCCCTCAGAGCCCGTGGTGATGATGTCCATCATCTGACCGGTCCTTACTCGAATGTCGTCTTCTATTCGGTCGACACCGAGATCGAAGGGGAAGTCACGGGTGTCGCCATCTATGATTATTTCATCGTCGAAGACGTTGAAATCGGCGGCGAGACGACCAAGCGCTATATTTTCTACACGAACATGACCTACCACTTTTCCGATCGTTATCAGTTCGAGATCATCGAAGGCCGATCATTCCTGCTCGCATCCGACAACACGCTTACGATCGGCGATGAACCCGGAAACTTCCGGTTTGAGATGACCGTGGATGATGAGGAAACCTATCTCTATGAAGGACGCGTCGTCTCGAACATCAAGCAGTTCGGTTTCGGTTCGTCGATCAGCACCTATCTTTCCGAATCGACCGGCGACAACTACCTGGATACGACCGGTGAACCCTATTACGTCGGTTATCGGAATGCATTCGAACTCGATTTCCGGATCAACGACAATCAGGGTGAACGCGTCGAACTCGAGGACGTATTGCTCGATTACGTCTTTTATCTCGAAGACGAAGCGACACCGCTTGAGGGGAATGAACTCCTCGAGTATGTGGCGTTCGAAAACAACATGATGCAATTCACGCCGGAAGCCGAAGGACTGACCTTCACATTGCGCGTCAGCCCACGATATCAGGCCAACCTGATGCAGGTCTCGGATCTTGAATTCACATTTTCGGTCAACGATGCCTACAATGCTTTCGACAACACCGAACTCAGAAGTCTTTACAGCAATCTCGATGTCCACGCGATCAACATCCATCGGAACATCGAAGCCGAGTTGGCTTTGATCCAGATGAACGAAGACGGTTCACCGATCAACCTCAGGGGAAATCCCGCGACCAACACCTACTACGGAAACGTCTACGGCAGACTTGATGACGGCACATCCGAAGATGAGATCGTCATCCATGGGAACTACATGACCATCGATGGTTCCGAATTGCCGAAGATGAACGCCGACAGCGGTTCGGGGACACTCGGATACGCACAGTCGTTCGAGATCATCAACGTACAAACGGGGATCTTCTATTATGACGTCTTCGATGCCGAAAAACCCGGTTTGAATGACAACAGTCTTTCAATCAGAAATCTGACCGTCATCGGAAATACCATCACACCATCGATCAATTACGGTCTGAGTGCGGAAGAAATCGCCAGTCAGGAACAGCTGATGAGCGAGAACTCCGGCGGATACAACGGGATCATCGTCAGAAACGGCTCGAGTCATTTTGAAAACATACGCGTCGGCTTCACGTTGATCGCCTTTACCGACAATGCGTATGGTACCAAGGATGAAGTCCTCGATGAACCGGTATATATGGACATCGACTATGTCGAAGTCTATGATTCATGGGCCAACAGCGTCTATCTTCATGGTGGTACGGGTATTTCGATCACGAATTCCCTGATCGGACAAAGCGGTGGTGCCGCGATTCACTTCGTCGACAACAAGCAAGGTGACGGCATAGCCAATCCGACGCTTTTCATCGACAACGAGACGGTCATCAACAACTGGATTTCCGGTGAAGAAGGATGGTTCAAGGCGTATGCCATGTCGCTTGTCGCACTGCAACTCAAGAGTTCGATCGAGCAGAATATCGCACCATTGGGTAAATCGATCATCAGGGATATCGTCAATCCGATCAGCGGTCTGCCGTCGCAGATGATCAATTTCATCATGCTGACCGAACCTTCGAAAGGTGCCCTGGACGACGAATTGAATCCGACGACGGGCGCGGAGGTACGCATTTCACTGACCGATGAACTCGGACTTGAAACGATCGAACGTCCCTTCGATTTCCTAAGCGCACCGACCGATCCGCGTGTCATGGACGGCAACTTCCTTTTCCCTGTCGGTTCTCTCTCCGAGACCGATGCGTTCATGCAGGCGGTCGGTGAAGCGATGGGCTACGGGCTTTCACAACAGGAAGCCGTCAATATCGCTTATCTGGCCGGGTTCTACAACCTTACCGTTTATGAAGCGCTTCAGGTCGCGGGGTCGGGCATGGATTATGCCGATGCCGTGGACTTAATCATGGGAGCGGATCATCCGATGCCGAGATATTTGGAAGTTCTCGCACAGGTTCCGATTTTTACAGCCGGTTTCTCGGTTGTCGTGGTTGAAGTCTTCAATCAGGAAGGCTGATGTTTCAACAACAAAAAAACCTCGGATTTCGAGGTTTTTTTTTCGTCAGTCCGCTTCGAGGACGGTAACCAGACGCGTGAGCGTCGTTTCGTTATGGGCGGCATCGAGGACATGGTAGGTGATCGCGTAAGTACCGGGGGTATTCGGGTCGACCGTATTCGTTACGGTGATCTCGACGTCATCTCGTGTGACGTCGATGCCGGCATCGACGTGCTCTTCTCCGACCGTGATCGTATCGATACCGGGATTCAAGGATGCCTGAAGTGGTCCTTCTTCGATAATCTTGACGATACGTTTGCAGGTGTGGTTCTCGCCTTGTTCGAACAGACGGTAGATAATCTCGTATTCGCCGACACGAGACGTATCGACGGTGTTTCTCGCGACGTCCATGGGAAGTCTCGAATCCTCGGTGACGAGATAACACCCCTCGTCGACGTGTTCGTTGCCGATCTCGATGATATCTTTGCCGGGCATGAGTTCGACCTGTGATTCCGCGGTGTCGCTGCAGCCGGCAATCGCCATCAGCAAAACGAGAAGAATGAGCGCTTTTTTCATTGTGTCCTCCGATCGAATGGCATGTGTGCGACGTCGATGTCCTTGACGTCGTAGAAGAATACGTATGTGACGTGTTCGTGGGTCGTACCCATGTGTTCGACCCGGTAGGTGATCGGGTATGTCCCGGGCCGGTCGCGGATGACCTGGGTCGTATCGGCCGTGATTTCACGTCCGTTGAACGTACAGGTCGGAGTCTGATAGGGTGTTCCTACAAGATACGTCGTGAGAACGACGTCGCATTGGAACGACGGATCATGATCCGCGATGACGTGGATGACCCGTCGGATCGTGCGACTGTTTTTGGAACTGTCGGTTGCCGTGTAGGTAATCACGTGGTTGCCGACCGTCGTGGTGTCGACGGTTCCTTCGACTTTGATCGTCACGCTTGAGTCGTAGTTGTCGATGGCTTCGATCCCGTGATCGATGTGAAGGGCATGGATGCCGATCGTATCGATTCCGGGTTTGAGGAAAACCTCGGGTGCCTCACGATCGACGACGTCAACGGTTCGTTCGACCGAATGGATCGTTTCACCATCCAAAATCAGGAAATAGGTGATCAAGTAGGTGCCGATGACGCCCATATCGAGGTCGTTTTCGACTTCGATCCTCAAGTCCATGTCCTCCCCGCGACTGA
>JAGYNT010000049.1 GCA_018399615.1 Acholeplasmataceae bacterium | reverse complement strand
ATGTCGATGATCCCGGCAAAGTCGGATTCGGCTCCGATGGGCCATTGAATTGGAAACGCTTTGACACCGAGTCTGGAGTGGATCGACTTGATCGAATAATCGAAGTCGGCACCGACCTTGTCCATCTTGTTGATGTAGACGATGCGTGGCACCTTGTATTCGGTCGCTTGGCGCCAGACGGTTTCCGTCTGCGGTTCGACGCCCGCCTGGGCATCGAGCACGGTAACGGCTCCATCGAGCACGCGGAGCGATCTCGATACTTCAACCGTGAAGTCGACGTGGCCCGGAGTGTCGATGATGTTGATGCGGTGATCCTTCCAGAACGCCGTCGTAGCGGCGGACGTGATCGTGATCCCGCGTTCCTGTTCCTGTGCCATCCAGTCCATGGTAGCTGCCCCATCGTGGACCTCGCCAAGACGATGGATTTTTCCCGTATGGAAAAGAATCCGCTCGGTGGTGGTCGTTTTTCCCGCATCGATATGAGCCATGATGCCGATATTACGCGTTCTTTCTAATGGGAATACACGAGGCATAATCGGTTCGTCTCCTTCTTACCAGCGGTAGTGCGCAAATGCTTTGTTCGCTTCCGCCATACGATGGACTTCTTCACGTTTCTTGACGGCTGCTCCGAGTCCTTGAGCGGCGTCCATGATTTCTTTGGCCAATCGTTCTTCCATCGTCTTCTCGTTGCGGAGACGGGCGTATTGGATGAGCCATCTCAGTCCGAGTGTCGTTTTTCTCGATGCTCGAACTTCTACCGGTACCTGATAGTTCTGCCCGCCGATCCGGCGGGAACGAACTTCGACGATCGGCATGATATTGTTGAGTGCTTCGTTGAACACTTCGATTGGTTCGCGTCCGGTTACGTCTTTGACGCGATTGAATGCTCCGTATAAGATGCTTTGTGCGGTACCCTTTTTACCGTCATTCATGATCGTGTTGACGATCCGTGTGACGAGTTTCGAATGGTAAATCGGGTCAGGTAAAACGTCTCGTTTTACAATGTGTCCTTTACGTGGCATGGGTTCACCTTCTTCCTTCTGAATTTAGAGTTTTCATTCGTAATTATCGGTTAAGCGCTGTAGCCTTGGGACGTTTCGCGCCGTACTTGGATCGCGCTTGGCGACGATCCTGGACACCCGACGTATCGAGCGTGCCACGTACGATGTGATAGCGTACACCTGGAAGGTCCTTGACGCGTCCGCCACGAATGAGGACGACACTGTGTTCCTGCAGCGAGTGGCCGATGCCTGGGATGTATGCGGTGACTTCGGCGCCATTGCTCAAACGAACACGGGCATACTTGCGTAGTGCCGAGTTCGGTTTCTTGGGCGTCATCGTCGTAACACGCGTACAGACACCGCGCTTCTGCGGGGACTTGTAGTCGCTCTCATGCTTTCTGAGGCTGTTGAACCCGAAGCCTAACGCTGGTGATTTGGACTTGTACTTGCGGATGGTTCTTCCATTTCTGACGAGCTGTGGAATCGTAGGCATTGATGTTCTCCTTTCTTTAACACATATCCATGTGTTTCATTTTTGGGATTAAAAATATTTTTGGCTTGATGGAGCCAAAAAGTTCGTAGGTAGTGTGCTCCTTTTGAGCAGCGTTATCATTATATAATGTTTTGGCGGGATTGTCAAATGGTTTGGGGGTGGAAAAAGTGAAATTCAAGTAAAAAAATCGTGAGGCTTCTCTTGATCTCGTCTTCAGGGAAGCACGTGCTCCGATGGGGCAGATTGGGCATGTCGTAGATGACCGGAATCGTTCATGTAAAGAATTCCATAGAAAACAGCCCGCCCCTATGAATTGCTTCGCGTCCATATAGGGGCGGGCTCCTCAAAACGTGAAAAGGTAAGAAAGTAAAAGGTTAAGGCGTCCTCACCATACGGAAACCAAGGTTGCTGTTGGCGCTGTACGGGAAGTTGTTGCCCTTGTTCCCAACTAGCAGGAAATCGTCATAGTCGACGTAGTAGTAGCTGCCGCCCCGCATGATTCGGTACGAACCGCTTGAAGTAAAGGTGGATTCCCACACGTTTCCACTCATATCATAGAACCCTAAGTGATTGGGCATCTTCTCTCCTACGAAGTGAGTTGTATTTCCGGAATTGTACCTGCACCACGCGACCATGACTGTCGCACTTGAATTGTTGTAGTCCGCGGTTGCCCCACTCGCATAGTCTCCCGGTGTCCAGTATCTTCCGTCAACCAGATGGATCCGTCTCCTATCGCTGTTACGCCAACGGGCAGCCATCTCCTATTCATAGGAAACCGGTAATCGGTATCCGCTGTGATCCGTTTGGATTGCATATCAAATACGGTCGTATTCGAGTTCCTGAACGATGATGGTTCCACTTGTTGTCCGGTACACCGGGTCAAAACCATTCATTTCTGTGAAGCAGCGTTCAGCCATACGATGATATCCCGCCATAAAAGCGTTGTTACGGGTTCCCGTTTCTTTGCCCTTAGTTGGTGCTTTCTTGTCCGGTATTGCCACCAGATCCTTCTCTTCCCATATTTTGGAAGTGATAGCCATTGTTTCGCCCAGATGCGTACTTCTATACCACAGTTCATAAGTCGTTTCGGTTGTTGCCATCAAGTATCCACCTTCAACGGCTGTGTGTTAAGTCACCGATGCCTACCGGCACTAGAGAGTACAGCCCACTGCCATGCCCATGGACTAGCCATATCCGTGACATTCCTTCCTCTTCTATACCATTTGGCAAAGACTTCAAGGTCTCCGGTAATCGAAGATATTGTCCGCCCAACCAAGAAACGTGTAACCTTCCTTGACATAGATCGGAGGTTCGGCCGCAGTTGCCGTTGTTCACGACTTGCTGGCGTCACCTTCGATCAAAATGCCACCATCACCATCGAATAGACCGAATGAGCTCAATCGAAAGGGAACTGTTCTGTCATACGGAACCCTCCAATCGATGCATGATGCGTATATCCGGTCACTTCTTCGCCAACCTGCATACGGGAATTGGGGCTGCTGTATCTCGCCGCCATAAACCCCACAGGTATTGAACCGCTCTTGGTGACGTCCATTCCCAGACATTGCCGTTCATGTCGAATATGCCCAGATGGTTCGGCAATTTCGTCCGACTGTCTGTGTTTTGTTCTCTGGGTGTTGAAAAGATACCATGCGACAAGACTGTTTGTCTGATCATTCGTGTAACGCAAGGACGATCCGCTCGGATAGTTTCCAGGTGTCCAGTAACGGTCTCCAACAAGAATTGAGCCACCCAGGGATCCTGTGTCGTGCTTCCATCTCGCTGCCATTTCCCATTCGTTGCCCGTTGGTAGTCGATATCCGTTGTTTTCCGTTTGAACGGCGGCATTAACCACACTTGCATTGGAATCCAACGAACCTTTGATGATTTCACCGCTTGATGTCCTATAGACGGGATCGAGTCCTTCATCTCAAGGCGTTCAGCCAGACGATGACATCACGCCGCGAAACGGTCGTGACAGGTTCATGTTTTCTTGTTTCGGTAGGGAGCGGCTCCTACGAATCCGCTCGAACCTTCTCTGCCCTTGTTCTGGAAGAATAACCGCCAGAGATCGCCCAGATACGGACCTCATACCAGATTTCAGGTCGTTTCGGTCGTTGCCATCAGATAGCCACCTTCACGGTCATGGTCCCGCTGTCGCTTACACCCGTTCTGATCGTGGCGATGACGGATCGTTCACCGACTTGAACCATCGAATCGGATCTCGAAAGGTGTCACCCACGATAGGTTGGAAATCGCGAAGATCGTAAGCCGGCATCGTCGGCGGCAACGCCAACCAGCGTCGATGAACGTATATCCTTCCTTTTCTGGCGACTTTGTCTGATGTGGACGGTCAAGTCCGCACCGAACGTATATGTCGTGCCTCTGAGAATGGTTTCCGTCCTCTTCGTAATAGATGATCCGGATATGTGTTGATCTCATAGATCGCCGTGACGACGAGATCGATGTGATCATGCCAATCGACATCCCAACCGAGCAAACGTATGCCCCAGTCATGGTTGGAGGATGAGGGATGGGTTGCCCGGTCTGGCAAAACGGTTTCTGCTTTGATCGTGCCACCGTCAGGCATTTTGAATGTGACCGCGGCGAGATTCCGATTCGACGATCGATGATCGGACGATACGGAAACCCATGTCCATTGTAAAGCGTGGAAACAACGGGATTGTTGGAGACGACCCAGACTGAGATAATCCGCTCCGAGACTCGCTCCACCACGACTGATCCGTCTTGAACCAACGCTCCTGGGTACCAGTCGAATGTCCATTCATAAAGATTTCCACCGCCGCGGAGTCCGAGCGCATTTTCGTCTTTCAGTCCGGGACGACGTGTGTCACCTGACCGGAATTGGTCTGATACCAGGCAACACGATTGTTTTCTTCAACATCAAGTCATTATCGAGAAGCGCACTACTGGCATATCCGCCTCGTCCAAAACCGTCCCGACGATGATCGTATGCGGTGATTCTTCGATTTCATTCGTCCATCTGGCGGCCATTTCCCATTCATCGCTTGTCGGAAGTCGGTAACCCGTATAATCCGTTTGAATCGCCTGGTCGACATAAAGATCTGTTTTCATCTCTAGAATCACGGATGACCTCCCGTCTTCCGTTCGGTATACGGGAATGAGTCCTGTCATTTCGGACAGGGCGTTCAGCCAGACGATGATGTCTCGTACGTTCAATCCGGTCACGGGTTGGTTTTCCTGCTCGGTCGGTATGATACTGATTATCCCGATGAACCTTCTTTTACCGGCGTTTTGAAGTGGATATCTGTTTTCAACCAGTTCAGATCCTGACATCATACCAGATGCGGTATGTGGTTTCCGTGTCGCTGATGCCATCAGATATCCGCCCTTGACATGTGTTGTGCCGTCGTCGCTGACCTGGTCGGCACCTGATAGAACACGTCTTCGACGCCGACTCGACCCATGTCGAAAGAATCGGCGAAGTCGCCTTCCGATACAGGATGCTACTCGATCACGTCATGGTCGGGCATGTTTCCGGGAGTGCGATCCATCCGATGAAAATACGTCCTTCTTTGACGGTATATTCCCGGTGCGACTTGGACGAGGTCCAATTATAGTCGTAGGCCGTCATTCCAAGACGGTTTCTTTGTCTTCGTCGTAATAGATGACGTGATGCGTATTCAGTTCCCATTTGGCATAGACCGTAATCGGTTCTTCGGTCATGATCCGACCTCGACAAATTCTTCCGAGAACATCGGACGAGATACCATCCATGGAACGGCAACCAGTACGAACCGGTTTTCACCAAGTAAGATAGGAAGCCCGAATTCAACGGATCGATACTGAGGCCATCGCCCGTCATCGAATCCATGAACACATAACCACACCTTTTCCACCGGTTTCTGGATCAATACGACTCAACCCCGACTTATCGAAGTCAGAGCTTGATGCGTAGTTTCTGGCACCATCGAAAGCGAAAAGTCCCGGTTGAGGTTGATTCAGGGGGTTTTGCTGCCTCTGGATATGAATCCAGTTGATCCGGTATAATATGTCCAGTCGGAAACCATCCGGAACTGCCCCACGCACGGCTTGACCTCGTCTCGTACATGGCGTCACCCTTGCCGTTTAAAGTCGTGGAGCTGTAGGACGTCCCATAAATATTCAAGATATTTCTATCTGTGGCCAGTCTTCCCAGAGATTCCACCTGATCTCGAGCCCGACCATTCAAGATAGGCTGCCGGAATCTCAAGCTCCTCCACTCATGTCATAGACACCAGTATTACCGGTTGCTTACTGAGATTCATTTTGAAAGAAAAAAGAAGTCCTGATTCCTCCCGGTAATATATATACGAATCCTGTTTTGACCGAGCTCAACACCGTTCAATCCGAACCGTGAATGTAAGGAGATACGCAACAACACCCCATTCGGTATTTTTCATCTGGTGCGTATCGAGTTCATAGGTCATCATCCAGCCATAATGGTCCATCGAGCTTTCCAGATCAAACGGTCATTGAGAAACATCTCATTGATGTGATCGAGGTCCATGACCGACACCAGGAAAGGAAGCGACGTGGTCGTCGTTGCCCGGACGATTCGAACTTCGCGATCCACAGTCCCGGAATTTCCATGTCTCCGAACGTAAACGCCGGATGGAGGGGTCCACGTCCCGGCTTCCTGAGTCTGTGGCCTGGTCCGTGTTGACCCAATGTCACACCGACCGAGGTATCATCCGTCTGATGACGAACATGATGTCGATGACTCCGGTGTTGGTTGTTTCATGCCATCCTGATGACACTTTGCAAATATATCGGGAATCCAGACCCAATATTAGAGCCATCCTCGGATACGGCATTCTCGCCCATTTCGACGCATTGGGCGTGATACGTGGTATTGGTATAGGCATACCACAAGGAATCCTCCCAACTGGGTTGACCTCTCCTGCGTTTCAAGATCGAGATACTTGTAGACTTCCAGACCTTCATTTATCCAATAAAACCGGATTCATTCCTATGGAACAGCACGGGTTGGTTGACCTGTCGGACCAGGTTGTCGTGATGGGTCTGGATGATGGCTTGATAATCGGCCCAGAACGGTGCTTCCAGATAGAGAGGATAGTAAGTCATCGGGAACATTGATGACGAAGTTCGCTGCTTGTCCCGGCAAAGACATCGCTTTCAAGCGTTGGAACCGATGAACTGTGGATGATGATTTCAGAAAGGTTCGATGCGCCTTCAAAAGCTCCGTTTCCGATTGTTTTCAATTGATCTCCGAAAACGATCGTTTGAATCGAGGGATTCCGATAGAAGGCGAACGGCATGATCGTATGGGTCATCGGATCCATCTCGTAACTGATGTCGTGATACGCCGGATAGGCGTAAAGACTCGTTTTGGTCACGTCATAGAGCACGCCTGAAACGGACATGAATGCGCTGTGATCATGGGCGACGAGGATCGATTCCAAGACCGACATATGGGCAAAGACCAATCCCGAGAGCGTCGTCATGGTTCTCGGTATGACGATCGAGACGAGTGTATCGTTATCAACGAACGCCTCATCGTCGATTCCGGTGATCGGCAGTCCGTCATACATATCCGGAATCGTCACGTGCGACATCTGATACTGTGGCTTGAGCCCGGTGATGACGTGATGGGTATCATAGGTCTCGAACTCGAACGCGATCTCCCACATGATGTTCACGTCTATGTTTTCGGTCACCCTGCTGAAATCGACGTCATAATAAGGAATGTAGCCGTCTTTAACGTAGATCGGCGCGATCGCCGATTGCCCACGATTGACGATCTGAACATCGTTCCCGCTGATCTTGGTGCCGCCGTTGCCATAAAACGTCACGGTCAGTTCTTCTTTGATCGGAACGATTTTGGAAGCGTAGGCCGAGAATCCGGGTGCGGTTTTATAGTGTTCGAGACTGTCGAAATAAACGAAGATTCGAAATGCCGAGGACAAGCCTCCGAAAACCTGGGCACCGAGTGTCGGTGCGATGGCCTGGGTGAACGTCACTTCGAGCAGGTCGTCACTTCCGTAGAACGCCTTGGTTCCGATTGTCTCTACATCATCGATCGTAATGGCGCTGATCTTCGTATACGCAAACGCGTAATCGAAAATCTCATCGACTCCTTCCGGTAAAACATAGAGCCCTTGTGTCGCACCTGGAACATAATAGAGCATGGTGCCCGTGATGTCATGGATGCTGTTGTTGATGACGGAAAAGCTCTGGTTTCCCGGATCGATGGTAATCGTCGAAAGACTCGTTGCTGCGGCAAATGCCAAGGCTTTGATTTCCGCCGTTTCAGCACCGATATGGATCGTATGAAGCGATGCGCTTCCATAGAATGCTCCGGCACCGATGGATGTGACGCCATCGGGAATGATGATTTCCTGAAGCTTCGAGTACGCGAACGCATCATCTTCGATCGAAACGACCGATTCCAACATGACATAGGCCGTGTCGCGTCCGGCCGGATAAACCAACAACGTCTCATAGGTCTTGTCGAAGAGCACACCATCCGTGGCACTGAAATGATCGTTGTCGGAATCGACGGTGATTTCAGATAGTTTCCCCATGTTGTGGAACGCTCGAATACCAATCGATGATACGTGCATCGGGACATGAACGGATTCGATGGCTGACGCGCCACGGA
>JAGYNT010000048.1 GCA_018399615.1 Acholeplasmataceae bacterium | reverse complement strand
GGCAATGGATGCCGTCAGGTCATTCAGTTTGTACTGCGGCATGTCACCGAAACGAATCGCGAGTTCCACGATCGCATCGTTCGTCATGTCGCTTATATTTATAATTTCAGAAATGGTGGTAAATTCATAAACGGAGTCGACCACGTCAAGAATGGTATTAAATTCCTGACCGAAGTTGAAATCGACTTCGCCACTTTCGGGATCGCTCATCAACGCCTGATTGGCGAGTTCGATGAGCGCTTCGTCATCAAGGATCTTCTCGATCAATGTCGGAGCAACGAGTTCGAGAACCGTATTGACGACTTCACTGTCTTCGAAAATCTTCTCGACGATCGTGCGAACCGCATCGCTCTGGTTGACGATGACTTCGTCGATGAGCCCGTAATAATCGGGGTCATCACCGAAGATGCCGGTAAGACCGAGCTTGACGGCTTCCTTGTAAATGTCGGCGACATTGACGATCTCATCGCCCCATTCGACATTTTCAAGTGCTTCGGCGATCGAATCCGCGAGTGCTTCTTCGAAATCATCACTGAGCAATCCGTAGAGCGCATAGTCGACACCGATCGGAATCGCTTCGACGACCAATTGGATATCCACGAGATTTTCAATGAGCGCGCCGATCC
The DNA here is from genome assembly GCA_018399615.1 of Acholeplasmataceae bacterium. GTDB lineage: Bacteria > Bacillota_I > Bacilli_A > Acholeplasmatales > Acholeplasmataceae > RECG01. The sequence continues at coordinate 7,524 of JAGYNT010000048.1, read as the reverse complement.
ATTCGCCGTTGTCTTCATTGAGCAACGTTTCGGGATCACCGATATTCTCAAAGAGCGTCACGAGATCGATATCCCCGTATTCATCGCTGAAGACGGTTTCGATCAGTTGTGCGATATTTTGGATTTCACCGGTATCGCCGATGAAGTAGTCGAGATCGCTGATCGCGAAGTCGAGACGACTTTGCAAGTATTCTTCAACCTCTTCGGGCGGCATCCATTCGATGAAATCTTTCGCTTCCTGGAGCGTCGTCGCATAATCCAATGCGACATTCAAAAGAACGAGCGTTTCGGAATTTCCGAGCGTACGCAGGACATCCGCGAGCGCCTGGCCTTCCTCAGGTGACAATTCGAAGAGCAACTCCGTATTGTCCGCATAGTTCATCAGATCGCCGACAGTACCGAATTCGAGTACCTTTTCGACGACATCGTAAAGACGCATGAACTCCTCGTCCCAATCGATGTCTTCAAAACGTTTTAGAGCATCCGCGCTCTTTTCACGTTCATAGAGATTGACACCGTCGAGCATATCCGGCAACAATTCCGTGACACCGTATTCCGTGCCTACCGGGATCATGTAACCGATCAGATTCGAGTCACCGAGCCGGTCGAAGACATATTTGATGTCATCGAGATTGTCGGTGGAAACCGATTCGACGTCGAAGTCACTGTCGAGATAGCCGTTTTTCGCCAAAACGGAGGCGATGTTGATCAGCCCCTCGAGTTCGTCACCGTAGTTGACATCCGTCTTCGAATCATCTTCTTCCACGATGGTCGTCGTAAAGACCATGTCGAAGAGCAGGCGATCGACGGTCTTCCCTCCGACCTTGAACCCGGAGACGAATGATGACATGCTGTCTTCATTGAGATCTTCGATCGATGCGAAAATGTCGTCAAAGTCGCTCGTGGCGACTTCGATCTCGCGATCACCGATACTGATCGTCATCGTTTCACTGCGCTGATCGAGATTCGTTCCGGCTTGCGGAGTTGCCGTGAAACTCGCAAGAACGAACAAAGGCAGCAATAAAACGAATGCTACGAGAACACCGCGAACAGCACCGAACACACCACCGAAGAGACGTCCAGAAATATTTCTTGTACGTTCCACGCTCGGCAACGAACTATTATCGTTCTTCAAAGGTCATTCCGCATGTCTTCCACGATTCTTGCGGTCCTGCTTGGCGAGCAGTCCGGGCAGAAAGAAACGTTGCCAGATCGTTCGCAGGTACGATAGCGTCAGAAGCCATTTGACAATCGGATGGGGGAGCACGAAGAACGCCACAATGCGAACCACGAGATCCACAGGCAAACAACATCGCCAGCAAACTCGGATCCGTCAAATACTGCTCAAAAGTCCGATGGAATCAGGCCGCCGGAAACATTCTGGATGAATGTGACCAGTGAATCTGGCGTAAAGAACCAACGGTTGGGTAGCAAGGCGAAACAACGAGGCCGTCACCCTGGTCATGATGATACATACGGTGTAGTACCCGGATTTTCGTTTCCTCTCATGAAGCCGATTGAAGTGAATTAAAACGAAAAAGCACAATACCCCATTGAATTAGCAACAATGATGGCTTTATATACCTACCACCTTTCTTTTGTCTTACACCATTTCCTATATTTTACACTTCATATGTCCCTATTTTAACAAAAAAAAACGCGAACTTCAACAAAATATAAAGCAAAGAAGTTATATATTTTACCGATTAATCAATAATCGTATTTTTTCATTTGAATGAAAGAGTTTACATGAAAGGGTTGATAATCGCCTTTGTTGGTGCCTTTAGGTGATAAACACGCCTTTTTCGACTGTTTACGAAAAATCGGAAGGCATTCGAAACATGCGATGAAATATACATTAATGTCCGTTCGTCGTCAATGAAACGCGTTTCACAGGATTGTCCGATCACTCGGAAAAGAGAACCATATCTGCATCTTTTGAAAAAGGGGGCGTCGCATATCGTTATTTTCCGAAAAACAGACGGTTTTCATGCGTTCATTGCTCGTCGGTTCTCTTTTTCAGAATGTCGAACTCACGACCTGCCAGAAGGTCTATAGTCTTCAAGACGTTCACCCGAAACAGTCGTCGTCGTTGATGAACATGTCGGCGTAGGAACTGCCGACATAAAGAATCATGTTCAATAACGTCTTGATATTCTCGTGGTTCCGGATGTAGATCCGGTTCATAGACGACGGCATCGTCATCGGTATAAAAGGAGTCTCATGAAATATCCCGAATAGAAATCATCTTCATAGATCAGGATCTCATAATCGAGGTATGAGAGAATCATGAACATGATGAGACGCTCGGTCAGAAGGTGATCCTGCGCTCGAAACGTCAGCATGGTTTGGACGCGACATCCTCGATCAGTTCGGCGAGCAGAATGTCATCCGTTTTCGCGCGTAAAGCCGTTTTGATGTAAGCGGGCTGAAAGGCCGAACGATTAAATCATACCATCCGTTTGAGTTCACGGTGTTCTTTTTTTTGGTAGATCGTCGATCCACACATGGTTTTCACGCGTATTTCACACGATCAGAGGCCAAATCTCCTCATTCGATTTGTCCGTCAAGTATACCATATTTTGAGACATCTTTTCAAAACCGGATGATCATTCGATCGGATCAATCCGATCGACCACGATACGTCGTCTTGTCCGGTACAGGTCCTTGTGAATCCGTGTAGACGCGGACATCCTCAGTCAACAACGACTCGAATCGCGCCAGCTGTTCAGGAAAAAGCGTCTTCGATTTCGAGTTCTGCCGTCATCGATCCAGGCGAAAGTAATGACGTCGTTGCTTTTCGTTTTGATGCGCTTGATCTTCTTCAGATGGCGAGACACCGTCGCGTTTCTTGTTTTCGAGATCTTCGAATCGGCGGTCAAGACCCTCACTTCTTCCGAACGTCAGCGTCATGACCTAAACGGATTGAACGAACGTTGAAACCCAGGGCTTCTTTTTTCGCGTTCGGCATTGTCCTTGAAGGGATACTCATCATAGATTTTTCATCTTGAAATCGTCGATGTAGCGATCGAAGCCCGGAAGCTTTCGATCGCTTTGTGCTTTCACTCATCGTCATGCGGTTGAGACCGAATCCGTCGAGTGCTCCGGAATGGATGAGCGCATCCAGATTTTCTCGTTGAGGGCGTCGCGCAGACGATTCTTGAAATCCTGGTAATCTTCGAAAACCGTTTTTCACGTTCTTCGATATTGATCCGTTCGACGATTTTACGGTGAACCGTCTTGACGACGGAAAGCGGCAAAACAATCGCCTTGCCGTCGTGAAGACCAGCGTCGGATGAAATCCGGATGTCCGGTGAAAGCGGTGCCACGCCGGACTGCGGCGGCTCATTGAGCGGTTCATGGTCAAAGACGTTGCCGATGACGCTCGACAGAAGGTGACCATGAAGAGAGCGGAAAAATGATTCGCTTTCAGACCATTATCGATAGGCGATCAAGGGAATAGGCGACGCTGTGACTGCGGATTGAACGTAATCGGAAAAACTTGACAGTGAGGTCGTAGATCGTTGTCGCGACTTTCTCTTCATAGTTCTATTCTTAGCATTTCGTACCGAACCGGGTTCTTTCCTGACGAGAACACATCGGTCTGCCTGGATATCGCACGACACCAAAGGTCAGCCTCCGGCGAGCAGTAGCCGGCGAACCGACGGCGATCTGCATGATCTGTTCCTGATAGACGATGATTCCGTACGCGTCCGTTTCGGGATCGGCTTCAGTGCCGAAGGTGCGGAGTATGAGAACGCGGCACCCTTTCGTCTCTTGACATAGATTGCCGATCGAATCCATCGGTCCGGGACGATAAAGGGGCGAAGCAGTGCGACGATGTCCTCGAAATGATGCGGCTGCATCTGACGCAGGACCGAGCGCATCCGCGCGACTCGAAGTAGGAAAATACCGGTTGTTTCCGCATTCGACAAAGTCCGGTATGTTTTCGCATCATCAAGCGGAATATGCGCGATGTCGATCGCGATTCCGCGTTCACGGGCCAACGTGATGACACCGTCGATGACGGTGAGGTTGCGAATACCGAGAAAGTCGATTTTCAAAAGGCCCATCGCTTCGAGATCGCGCGCTTCGAGCTGGGTCTGCTGGAAAGAGAACGACCCTTTCTGCATCGGAATGTGCTCGCGCAGGTTCTGTTTGGCGAGGATGATGCCGGCTGCGTGCGTCCCGGTATGTCTGGGCAATCCTTCGATCTGTTTGGCGACCTTGAGAAGACGCATCGTCTCGGCATCCGTTTCATCGATGTTGTCATCGAGAACGGAAGAGATGATGCCGGATACCCGTCCCGGATCGATCTGCATGACCCGCGCGATATCACGAATCGAGGAACGAAGCGCGAACTTGCCGAACGTCACGATCGAAGCGATATGCTTTTCACCGTAACGCTTTTTGACGTACTCGATCACTTCATCGCGACGATCATCGGGAAAGTCGAGGTCGATATCGGGCATGCTCATCCGTTCGGGATTGAGAAAACGCTCGAAAAGAAGATCATATCGGATCGGATCGACATCGGTGATGCCGAGAACGAAAGCGACGAGCGAACCCGCGGCCGATCCGCGACCCGGACCGACGAGAATCCCGTTCGTCTTGGCGTAACGGACGAAATCGTAGACGATCAGAAAATAGTTGTCATAACCCATGTCATGGATCGTCTTCAATTCGAAGCGCAGGCGCGTCTCGTAGGACTTGATATCCGGATGCCCGTATGTCTTCATTCTCTTCTTCAAGCCGACGAAGGCGAGCGAACGGAGATAGTCGCTTTCCGGCGCGCCGTCCCTGGTTCGATAGGAAGGCATCTCGAAGACGGGCGGGTGCCAGTCGAACGCAATGCTTTCAGCGACGGAAGCGGCCTGATCGAAGATATCGGGATAATCTGAAAAATGGTCCATGAGCCTTTTTTTGGACATGAACGCATAGTTTTCATCGGGGTTGATTTCGTTTTGCTCGGAAGCGATTTTAATGAGAGACCGATAGACTTCGACATCGTCTTTTTCGACATAGGACGTCCGATGCAACGGAACGAGCGGAACACCGATCGTCTTCGACAACGCGTTCATCCCGGGGGCGATGACCATTTCCGCTGAAAACGAATCGAGACTGAGACCGAGATAAAAGCACTCGAGCGCACCATCGAGCTTGCGTGCCAGTCTTTCGGCATGCCGGACATCGTCACGTTCCAGAGCACGGTCGATCGCCGATCTGGGACTCTCCGTCATGAAAATCAGACCCTTCTGCAAGGTCTTCAGACGGTTTAGGGACAGCGTTTCTTCCGACGCTTTTTCCCAGGCGATTTCCAGCAGATTGCGATAACCTTCCCCATTTTTGACGTATGCGATCACATCGATCAACTCGTCGTCGACCGAAACGGCGAATCGCATACCGAGAATCGGTTTCAGCCCGAGTCTTCTCGTCTGTTCGAAGAGCGTCACCATACCGTGAAGATTGTCGTCCGACAAAGCGATGAAATCGTACCCGTTCGCGTGCCCGAGTTCGATCAGTCCGGTAAGCGGAATCGCGTTGTCGAGCATGCTGTACGCGCTCTGAAGATTGAATACACCGAACATCCGTCTACCCCTCTTCGTATGATTTCCTCTAAAAAAACGCCTTCAAAACGAAGGCATGATTCTAAAACGAAGCGAAACGTCGCCCATATTCGAAACAACGCTCTTCCTCTTCACTCGACGGCGTGGAATTGACGATCAGTCCGCCTTCGAAAAGACGCGCACCTTGATCCGTTGCCCGCTTGGTCCAGGCATCCATCCATTCGCCATCCCCCCAACCGTAAGAACCGAAGAGCCCGACTTTCTTTCCTTCGAGATCATGCTCGATCTCACAGAAAAACGGTTCGAATTCCTCTTCCTCAAGCACTTCGACGCCCATCGACGGGCAACCGAAGACGATCTTGTCATAGTCCTTGATATCCTGGGGCGTGACATTTTCAACGCTGCGCATATCCACGGTCACCTTTTCGGCTTCGAGGCCTTCCTTGATTTTCAAGGCCATGATCTCGGTATTCCCGGTCCCACTCCAATATACGATCAATACGTTTGTCATAGAATGTTTCGCTCCTTTGCTTGGATGTCATCATTATATGCGAAAAGCGTTTTATTGTCAAAACGATCGCGCTTTTCCACGGACATGGAACAAGCCTGCCGCACCGAGCACGTTGATCGCGATCAGAGGAAAAAATGCTTTCAGGGCCAAGCCCTCCTCGTGTTCGATCACACGAATATCCTGCGTATAGAGCGAACTGTTTCCTCTTTCATCGGTTATGACGTATGTCATCGTCTTGATGCCGGGGGTCGAGGAATCGATTCGGCTCGGGAAATAATCGAGCGTATACCCGCTTGCAAGCGTGCCGACGACATCGCGCGGATCGAAGGATTCATATTGCCTGATCGACACAACCGGTTCGATGTCGATCACCGGAACATCATAGAGGTCGACATAGACTTCGAGTATGGCCGTTGTTCGATTGTCCGACGAATCCCCGACTTCGAACACGACGGGGTATCGTCCCACTTCTGAAAAATCGACCGTTCCTTCCCACAAGACGTCCGAAAGCGTCAACACGTCGTGATCGTCGCTTACCGACTCGATATAGTCGAGCGGATCGAAGCTGCGTTCTCCCACGGGAAAGAAAACTCTGTCCCGGCTCAGTGACAGGACCGGATCGACGACATCGACGACGAGCACGTGTGTGTCCAAGCACGTGTGATTGCCCGACTCGTCCTCGGCGCAGACACAAAGAGGATAGAGTCCGACGCGTTCGTATTCGACCTTGTCGTCATCCACAACGAACGATATGTCTTCCACGGCACTGTAATTGTCGGAAAGCGAGAAATACGGTTCGACGTTCTTCCGCGTGAAATCGGTCACGACGATATCCCGGATCTGTTCGATCGTCGGCTCGATCGCGTCGTATATTTCGATGTAAGTCATCATTCTGGCCACGTTGTTCGCCCCATCTTCGGCGGTGATCGTCAAGGGATAACGTCCGATGACATCCATCTTGAACGTCGTATCGAATTCGAGGTCGAGATCGTCTCGGTCAGAATAGTTGTCCGTGACGGTAATCCATTCGCTTAAAAACGGTTTCGGATCGTCGACCGGAAAGGACAGAGAACCGTTGATGAGGATTTCCGGTTTGACGTCGTCCACGACGTCGACCTCGATCGAAACGGACCTGATATTGTCCGATGAGTCCGAAATCTCATAAAAAACCTCGTACCGCCCCGTGACGTTCACATCGAGATCGGTTTCGACGAGAAGGCTTTCGTGAGCGAGAGTTCCGTCATAGTTGTCGCGCACGGAAATCACATAGTCGAGCAGATCCTTTCGGCCCGGTTGTTCGAACACCGTGATCGTCGGCCGGTAACTTATGAGTCGGATGTCCGGCGGTTCAAGGTCAACGATACGCAGGACGAGGTCGAGCGTCGTATTCAAACCGCTCTGATCGGTTGCCGAGATGACAATCGGATACGATCCCAAACTCGCGTA
>JAGYNT010000047.1 GCA_018399615.1 Acholeplasmataceae bacterium | reverse complement strand
TCTCAAGTGGCTCTATGAGAAGAAGAGTAACGTCGAGATGCTCTTGCAGATCTATTTCATTCACAATCACTGGCTGAACCAGCAGAAGTATGACAACCATTTCATCGTGGATCGCGATCTGGTCGAACACTGGCTTTTCGCGCACCACAATCTCAAATCCATGCCGACGATCATGAATATGTACAACGGCGTGTTCCATGCCTACATGAATCAGATCAGGAAACCGGACCTCTATATCATTCTCGATCTCAACTGGGACAGTTTCGTCTCGCGCGTCATGACCAGAGGGCGGCAACAGGAAATCGACAATTTCGATGCCAACAAAGACTATTTTTTGATGCTTTTGCAAGATTATACGAAGAAGATCGCGTCACAGTGTGCCGTCTACGATATTCCATATGTCATCATCGACACGAATGACAAGACCGAAGAAGACGTGTTCAATGAAGCGATTCGCGCCATCAGGGAATGCGTATGAGAGAAATCGCGAAAACACGGAGGTAAGGCCATGCCCAACATCATCGATGTCGCGAAAAAGGCGGGAGTGGGGATCGCGACCGTATCCAGAGTCATCAACAATTCCGGATACGTCAAGAAAGAAACCCGTGACCGTGTCGAACAGGTCATCCGGGAAATCGGGTATGTCCCCAATGAAATCGCACGTAGCATGACGTTGCAGAAAAACAATATCGTCGCCTTTCTGTTGCCGAACAGCACACACCTTTTTTTCGGTGAACTTCTTTTCAATGTCGAAAAGGAACTCTATGACCGTGGGTACAAGCTCATGGTATGCAACTCGAGCGAACAGCTCGAAAAAGAGATCGCCTATATCGACATGCTCAAGAACAACCGTGTCGACGCGATCGTCATGCTTACGAACAACGACATCGAACCTTTTCTGAACGAATCGCTCAGGATCATCACGATCGACAGACGTCTCAAGAACGTTCCCTATGTCACGAGCGACAACTACATGGGTGGGAGACTCGCGGCCCGTCATCTGATCGCTTCCGGATGCAGGCACATGATGTTCATCGGCGATGATGCCCAGGGCGAATACACGAGTATCGAAACCGAAGTCAGCAAGCGTCGATTCGGCTTTTTCGATGAATTGAAGGCACACGGATACACCGATACCTTGAATATCGAGTATCCGCTCGGCAACTACATATTCATTCCGCCCTATGTTCACGACATCATCCGCGACCATCCCGAGATCGACGGCATCTTCACGATCAGTGATGCCGTGGCGGCGGAAGTCGTCCTTAACATCGAAAGAAACGGAAAACGCGTTCCTGAAGACGTCAAAGTCATCGGTTACGATGGAGGCAGAAGTTTTCTGAACCTGGGAAAGAAAATCACGTCGATCGGGCAATCACCGGAAAAGATCGCGGAAAAGATCGGTGAACTGATCCAGAACTACTATGACAGGAAACCACTTGAAAACCAAGTCGTACCGGTCGAGTTCTGTCATGGTGAAACCGCTTAACAAAAAGGATGTGAGCTTGTCACATCCTTTTTTTTCAGGCCTTTTACATGTTCACGTGAGCATCTTGGACCGGATGACGCGATCGGTTTCCTTCATCCCTTCGGTGGCGATTTCTCCGATCGCCTTGATCGTGGAATCGATATCGTCCTTGATGAATCCGCACCCAGCTCGATAGGTCTTGTTTTCCATGGCGAGCAGATGTCCTTGAATCGCTGCGTCCAATCCGGTGGAGATCTTGAAACCGCAGGACGCTTTCGCCCCGTCACAGAGGATTCCGGCCGAACCGGCGAGTGCGTTGGTAAGAGACATTTTCATCTGCTCGATCGTCCCACCCTCGAGGAAGGTGAAAGCCGCACTGCAGGAACTTGTCGCGCTGATGGCTCCGCAGAAAGCGGAGAGACGACCGATATAGGTCTTCTGATAGATGGTAAGCAAACTCGAAATCGCGATCGCTCTGAGCATGCGTTCATGGTCGATGTTCTTGTTTTTAGCGAATACGACGATCGGGACAATCGAAGAAATCCCCTGATTTCCACTACCGGAGTTGGTAACGACCGGTAACATCGACCCACACATTCGTGCTTCCGAAGCGGCTGCCGTATAGGCCTTGACCGCGCCGAAAGTCGTCTTGTCGTGTCTTAGCATGGTCTTTCCGATCGAGAGACCGTAATCCTTTTCGATGCCCTCTTCGGCGATCCGCATATTTTGATCAATGGCGCGTTTGAACACAAGATTGAGCGTTTCAACGGAAACTGTCCGGGCGAATTTCATGATCGGATCGAAACGCAAGGTCGATCGATCGGTCAGAACGCTCAGATATTTCGTTGCATCGTCTTTCGTTTCGAAGATCGTCTGACCGTTGTGTTCGATGCGGATGATATTGGTATGCGTCCCCTTGATCTCGATTTGGACGTCTTCCTCGTTTTTTTCAAGGGTAAGGATGAAGTGCAGACTTTCATCGGTTTCGAGGAGACCGACTTCGATCATGTCCTGATCGAGCAATGCCTTGATTTGAACCCGGTCGTTCTCATCGAGATTTTTGAGCACTTCGAGTCCCTGATCGCTATCACCCGCGACGAGTCCGGACAGGATACTCGCTTCGATACCGGCAAGGTCTGTCGTGTTCGGAACAATCGCCGAGCGGATGTTCTTGATCAAACCGCCACATGCCAGTATGCGTATCCGCGTTGGCATGTTTTTAGAAATCCGTTTCGCTTTCGCGGCGGCAAAAACGACGGATATCGATTTCCGATGCATCCGATCGCCGTGACGAGAGTTCTTCTTTCAATATGTCAAGATATTGTTTTTCATAGGATGAACTGTCCATGGTATCCCCTTCGTTCTAAGACGAAAAGTCCGACCGAATACGGTCGATCTTTTCTTATTTCTCTTGCTGTGGTGCTATTGGTATGGAAATTCGAGTTGCGTCCCGAAGCCTTCTTTGGATGCCGAGTTGTCATAGATTTCTTCAATCCGAAGACATAGGCCGGATATTTGAGCCAACGGGACATGTCCGGTGTATGATAGACGTCGTGCTGGGCATTGATGAACTGCTGATAGATCTCGCGTTTTCCGGAGTCCACTTTCATCATGGATTTCCATTTGTACGGAGGTTCATAAAGAAAGTCATCGGTGGCTGATAGAAAATGATGGTCGCTTCCGGATTTGCCTTGCAGTTGGCATAACTGTGTTCTTTGCCATTTTCGAGACTGCCGATGCAACTGAAATCTGATGCGATGTCTGGCTTCTACCGGACCCATGGTATTTCACGAGCAGTTCAGAACCGCGCTTACTGTGGTCCGTGTCTCCGGGCGTTGTAACTCTTGATAATGTTTGATGTGGCTTCGAGTGTTTCTTCGAGATCTCCAGTTTCAGCATGATCGATGCCCATGATGCTCATGATTAGGTCCGCGCTTGGGTCAAAGAGACAGAGAGCGCGGGGTCGTCGAACGAAACTCAGAAAAACCTTTTCATTGAACATCCCTCACCGTTGTATTGCAGTTTGATGACCGTGTTGGCGCGTGAATTGAACGCCCAGTTGAAGAACTTTTCAGCTGTTTTCATAGGATCTCCTTATCGTCCATGCTTTGTGAATGTGCTTGTAATGTGGTTTGACACCATACTATCACAGAACAAAAGAAGTCAACGACCAATGCGTGGTGTGCAAGGAAGCAGGACAGAGGGTGTTTCTTTTTAAAACAAGCTTCGAAAAAAAAGCTAGATTTTTCCGATGTTTTGTTTGTTTGTTGCCAGCATGGATGGGCGACGTTTTCAGATAAGGTTTCGGTGAAGACAAAGTCCGTAATCGATCAAATCCGATTGTTTTTAGGGACAAATACGCGGACAATGGAACAATTGATCGGCAGACAGGAAATAAGTCTGCTATGTTCAAGAAACGACAGTGAGTTAACGAAAACGTTTTCTACAGAATCGGGAACGTATCGTTCAAATTCGAAAATTGTTGTTGACATCAATTCATGAAGCGGTTATAATAACAACATATTACATGTTGGAAATCATCTTGATTATAATAAATCGTTTTTGGAGCCATTGTCTTGCCAAAAACGGGATCCTATCACATATGCCTTGTTGTTTTCATGCAACATCTTCCAAGTTTTTCTTGATATCGACCATGGATGGCACGTCCGAAAATGTTTTTGACGAGATCGACGCGCCATGATGATAAAAAGGAGAGAATGAAATGAAGAAACTTTGGAGACTTATGATACTCGGCACGTTCGTGTGCTTGTTTGCTGTTTTTGCCGTGGCATGCGAAGAGAACGGCAACGACGACGATGACGATGATCCGATCATCGAGGATCACGAACTCGCCGGCGAGTACGAGATCGACATCACGAACCTCGGTATGCCTCTTGTGTTTTATCTCAGAATCGATACGGAAGGAAACTTCGAACTCTCATCGAGTCGTGACTATGACGTGGACAAGGGTAACGGCACCGTCGGCCAGAGCGGCGATACATACATGCTGATCTACAGTGATTCGACGCCCGATGAACCGAAAACGGCGACGTTCACCGTTGAAAACGACAATCTCCACTTTTCGACGACGTTGCCATACGGCGCTTCGAACATCAACTACATGCGTGAGGATGACGATGACCCGGAAATCATTTACTATCTCGTGGCCCGGATCTACATGTATGAGGCATATCATGGACAATATGCCGGTGGACATTCGGTCGTTGCCATGGGTTCTTCCGTCGACTATGAATACACGATGACTTTGAAACCCGGCAAGGAATATGATTTCCTCAGCACCTTCGAAATGGGCGGAACCGTTTACGAGTTCACGGAAGAGGGGACGTATGTCATTGAAGACGATGTTTTCACGATCGTTCCGGAAGGCCAGGAGGAAGTTGTCGGAAGTATCAATCCGGATGGCAGTCTGACGATCGGTGTCCAAGCATCCCAAATGGGAAGCCGTGAAGAACGTGACTTGAGAGTCACGACGACAAGCGAGTATGCCGGAACATATTACGGTTACAGTACGGCGGCCATGGGCGGCATGACGATGTACGATACGGAAGGTACGCTCGTACTCGATCCGTTCGGCGGATATCACTATACGGCTGTCGATGCCTTGAGCGGCGAAGTCGAAGAAACCGGGACCTACAGCGTCGACGGAACGGAAATCACGTATGTCCCCGATGACGCAGAAGAGGATCCATTTACCGGCACGATCGAGAATCTCGTTGTCACGGCGACCTTCTATAAATCAGCTGAAGGCGGCATGCGTGGCGAGCTGACATTCTATTCGAGCACGGTACAAGGTGAGTTCACGGGAATATCGACGGTTGAAGAAGTCCAATACGATGCCGTTCTCGACCTTGCAAGCGATGGCACATTCACACTTGTCATAACCGACACGGAAGGCGAGATTCTCAATACCGCAGGCGACTTCAGCGTTGTCAAAACGATGATGCTCATGGTTGTCTTGGATAGTCCGGAAGGCACGTTCAACTGTGTCGTTTCACAAACCGGACTCAATGCGAGCATCGAATACGAAGGCGTCGAATACGGATTTGAACTTGGCAAATAGACAAACGCAATAACATAATCGACCCGATCATAATCCTTCCTACTCTCTGTGGCAAAACTGCTGGTGACAGTAGTTTTGCCCTTTGGATTATGTCGGGGACATCGTTTGAACGAGCATTTCACAGAAAGTGGTGGTCTCATTGATCAGAAAAGGTGGTCTTTTCATCCTTCTTTTCGGCCTCATGTTTCTTCTTATGGGGTGTCAGAAAAACGAATACGAGAGAAGAACGGATGACTCGAATACGCTTTACGTCGGTGCTGTTGCGGCATCGTTTCCCCAGTCTTTCATGCCGTGGCTGTCACGGGACGGGATCGCCCCGACCGTGGCGAGCATGCTCTATAACTCGCTTTTCAGTTTTGACGATGAAACCGGAACGTTTGAACCGCTCTTGGCGAAAGCGTGGTATTACGTCTGCGAGGACGGGTTGCCGATCGTAACCGACGATCACGAGATCGACTATGATCGACTCGAAGACGTATACGGTTCGGACGACAAGGATTATCTGCCGGTCAAACTGATTCTTCATGAAGGCATGACGTGGAGTGATGGAACCCCGATTACGGCAAATGACGTCTACTATACGTTCGATGTCGCTGCCAACAATGCCCTCTCGAATCATGCCGGCGCTCTGGCGTGGACGAGTGACCTGCAACACAGTTACAGCAACGGCGTTCTAAGGAAACAGGGTGTTTTCACGTATGATCACGGCGCACTCGAGCAGGGCTATGCGATCGCTGAGGATGAACGTGACACGGTCGTCTACCTTCATGTCAATAAAGTGCTTGGCGCCGTAACGACGCTCTTTACGAGTATTCTCATATTGCCCGAACACATCTGGGAACCGATCGTAACGCCGGAAAACCAACTCAACAGCAAGAATCCGACCGCCGAAACACTCAAACAGTACGAGGATCCCGTCGGCAGCGGTCCCTATACGCTCGACACCGAGCAATCGAACGCGCAAGTCATCGTGCTCCGAAGACGGGACGCATATCACATCCGTCACGATGACGGTGGAGCGCTCTATCAGGTTGAAACGATCAAGATCATCCTGTATCAGGAAATCAATGTCGCGATCTACGCCCTTCTCAAAGGCCACATCGACATTCTCGACTCCTCGATCAGTTCGAACTATCTGACGCTCTTCGATGAAGAGGAAGACATTTTCCTTTCGAATGCCCCGGGGACGTTTACGGCGACGCTTGTCCTCAATCTCAATCCGGTTGACTCCGAGTGCAACGCGCAAAGAGATCTGCTCTCGGATGTTCGCTTCCGCAAGGCGATCGCTCTGGCCGTCGATCAGACGGAACTCATCATGAGCGTGTTGAACGGAGCGGGGAGTCCGGCGAGTTCGGGACTTATGGATGAAAAACTGACGGATTTCTATAATCCGGAAGCCGATACGCTCAGTTGTGACCGGGTCGAACGCTTGCTCGAGGCGAATCAGATTCTTGATTCCATCGTTCCCGAAAAGGATTCGGAAGGCTATCGCCTCATAGACGGTGAGCGAATCCGTTATGAGATTTTCGGTCATCCCGGTGAGCAGGAAGTCATTGCCTTCCTGCAGATTCAGCTTCAGAAAATCGGGATCGAAGTCGAATTCAAACTCAAGGGCAGCAGTCCCGAGAAGACCTATTTCTACAACAGCAGATTCGACATGACGATCCAGGGAACGGTCTTTTCGTTGTCGAATGTCGACATCATGTATCGCGCGCATTTCGTCACCAAGGGCACATCGTCGAACTATGGGAGACTCGCCGACGAAGAGCTGACCGAAGCGATCGAAGAAATGCGGCTTACGCTCAATCTGAATCGGAAATACGAACTGATCAAGGACATTCAACCGATGATCGCTTCGCATTACTACAAGATTCCGCTCTACACCTCCAATGTCCTATCCGTCGCGCGAACGGACCGTTATCGCGGGTATTCGGTTGAACAGGGCGTCACCCTGTTCAATACCGAGACGCTGCAAAACATTGAGCGTGTCGAGGTGAACTCATGAAAAAGAGCTATGTCATCAAGCGTATCATCTACGCGTTCTTCATTTTCATGATCGTCGTCACCCTCAATTTTTTCATACCGCGAATCGGCGTCAGCGATCCGGCCGAACGCTATTATCCCCCACAGGGAAACATGTCCGAGATCGAGTATGAGATCATCAAACAGGTTACGCGGGAACAGTACGGTTTCGACGTGTCGACCTTTCAACAATACGTGAACTATATCGAGGGATTGACGCGTTTCGATCTCGGGACTTCCTTTCGTTCCGGAGCACCACGGGTCGGTGATCTGATTGCCGAAAGGCTGCCATGGACGCTTGTCCTATCGGTTTCAACGCTTTTGATCAGTCTGGTCATCGGGGTCGTCCTCGGTACGATCGCCGCGTGGAAACGAGGGAGGTGGCAGGATCGGTTCCTCCTCAACGCATCGACGATTTCCACGGCCTTGCCGGCGTTTTTCATCGCTTTGATCTTCTCGTTCTATCTGGGTTTCGAGCTCGAACTGTTTCCGGCCTACACGAATCCGAACATGGTATCGCAGTTCGATTGGAGTCCGCAAGCGATCTCCGTGGTTCTGAGCAACGCCGCTCTGCCGATCTTGAGCATGTCGATCGGGGGAATCATCGGCTACGCCCAGAACACGCGTAACAGCGTCATTGCCGTCACGAATGAGGATTTCATCCTGACGGCACGGTCCAAAGGCCTGTCACAGAACACCGTCATCTTCAAGCATATGCTCAGAAACGCGATGTTGCCGATCGTGACATCCTTGGGTATGAGCATCAGCGGGTTGATCGGCGGAGCCGTCATCATCGAACAGATTTTCAACTGGAACGGTATGGGCACGCTTTTTCTCGAAGCCAACAGTCAAAACGACTATCCGCTCATGATGGGCATCATGCTCTTTCTTTCGACATTCGCGATTATCGCGAATCTCGTTACGGAACTGACCTATGTCCTCCTTGATCCGCGCGTAACGGTAGGTGACAAACGATGACAAAACACGTGAACCCCGTCGTCGATCGGAACAG
>JAGYNT010000046.1 GCA_018399615.1 Acholeplasmataceae bacterium | reverse complement strand
GTCGATCGAAGTCATGGACTATGACGTATTCGACAGACTCATCGACCGGGATGCGGTCGATGCTTTCCGCAAGCGCGGACTCAACCCACAGCACCCGGTAACCCGGGGGACCGCACAAAGCGACGACGTTTACTTCCAGACGAAGATGCTCCAAGTGTCGCGCTACGAGGGTCTGACCGATATCGTCGCCGATTACATGCGGGAAATCACGAAAGTCACGGGTCGTGAGTACGCACCGTTCGTCTTCTATGGCGACAAGGAAGCGACCGATGTCATCGTCGCCATGGGTTCCGTCGTCGATTCCGCGAAACAAGCGGTCGACCACTTGCAGGACAAGGGTGAAAAAGTCGGATTGCTCGCCGTTTATCTCTATCGTCCGTTCTCAGCCGATTATTTCATGAAGGCAATGCCGAAGACGGTTGAACGGATTGCCGTACTCGATCGCACGATCGAACCGGGTGCGATTCGCGAACCGCTCTTCCTCGACGTTGAAGCGATCTATTACGGCACGGACCATCAACCGAAGATCATCGGTGGCCGTTACGGTCTTTCATCCAAGGATACGACACCGGGCATGTTGTTGTCGGTTTTCAAGAATCTCAAGGGCGAACAGAAAGACCAGTTCACCGTCGGAATCGACGATGATGTCACGCATACGTCACTTGCCATCGACCGTTCCCTCGATATCGAGGAAAAGGATACGACCGAACTCCTCTTTTTCGGACTCGGATCCGATGGTACCGTCGGTGCTTCGAAAAACATCACCAAGATCATCGGTGACCACACCGATCTCTATTCGCAAGCCTACGCATCCTATGATTCCAAGAAGGCCGGCGCGGTTACGCGCATGCACCTCAGATTCAGCAAGAATCCGATTCGTTCGACCTATCTCGTCAACTACCCGCATTTCGTATCGTGTTCGACCGATACGTATTTACGGAAATACGATATGCTCAAGGGTCTGAAGGAAGGCGGAACGTTCCTTCTCAATACGACATCGACCAAGGAAAACATCGAAACGCTTCTTCCGAACAAACTCAAAAGGCAACTCGCACAGAAAAAGGCGAAGTTCTACATCATCAATGCCAGTGAGCTCGCATATGAGATCGGCCTCGGACGTCGTCTCAATACGATCATGCAAGCCGCTTTCTTCAAACTGAACGAGCACTTGCTTTCGGCCGATGACGCGCTCAAATACATGAAAGAATATGCGAAGAAGACCTATGGCAGACGCGGCGACGCGATTGTCCAGCTGAATTACAAGGCGATCGACGCGGGATATACGCACCTTGTCGAAGTGCCCGTTGACCCGAGTTGGGCCGTCCTGGAGGACGATCCGGTCGAAGTCAAGGACGCAAGACCGAGTTTCGTCAGCAAGATCGCGGACATCGTCAACGCCATCGAAGGCGATTCACTTCCTGTCAGTGCGTTCCTCGGTTATGAGGATGCGCATATCGAAAACGGATCGACCGCTTATGAAAAGCGCGGGATCGCCAACTTCGTTCCGGAATGGAAAGAAGAGAACTGTATTCAGTGCAACCAGTGCGTCTTCGCGTGTCCGCATGCCGTCATCCGTTCGTTCCTCGCCGATGAAAGGGAAGTCGCAAACGCTCCCGAAGATACGAAATTCATCGATGCCAAGGGCAAGGGTCTGACCGACTACAAGTTCTCGATTCAGGTTTCGACGCTCGACTGCACGGAATGCGGCGTCTGTGTCGAAGTCTGTCCGACCAAGGAAAAATCGCTCGTCATGGTACCGATCGGTGACGAACTCGCCAAGGGTGCGCAACAGACCGCGGACTATTTCTTCAATGAAGTCACCTACAAGAATATCGGAACCAACAATCCCAAGAACGTCAGTTTCAATCAGCCGCTCTTCGAATTCAGCGGAGCGTGTGCCGGTTGTGGGGAAACGGCTTACGTCAAAGTCCTGACCCAACTCTTCGGCGACCACATGGTATTCGCGAACGCCACGGGTTGTTCCTCGATCTATGGAGCATCCTTCCCGTCGGCTCCTTATACGAAGAATGCCGAAGGTCACGGACCGGCTTGGGCGAACTCCCTCTTCGAGGATAATGCCGAGTTCGGATTCGGTATGCACATCGCCTACGAAACGATGAGAGATCGCGTTCAGACACTGATGGTCGATCACTTGGAAGAAATGCCCGAGACGCTCAAGGGTCTCGCGGAAGAATGGCTCGCCAACCGCAAGAGTGCCGAAGTCACCCAGCGGATCAACAAGCCTCTGGTTGAGGAACTCGAAAAGCTCGATGCGCCTTACGCCAAGGAACTGCTCAGCATCAAGGACTATTTCGTCAAGATCTCGCAATGGATTCTCGGTGGAGACGGATGGGCCTATGACATCGGTTTTGGCGGAATCGACCACGTCGTCGCCAATACCGAAGACGTCAACATTCTCGTCCTCGACACGGAAGTTTATTCGAATACCGGCGGTCAGAGTTCGAAAGCCGCTCCGAGCGGATCGATCGCGAAGTTCACCGCTGCCGGCAAGGCGAACAAGAAAAAGGATCTCGCCGCCATGCTGATGAGTTACGGTCATGTCTATGTCGCCCAGATTTCGCATGGCGCATCACCGGCACAAGTGCTCAAGGCGTTCAAGGAAGCGGAATCGTATGAAGGACCATCGATCATCATCGGTTACGCACCGTGTATCGAACACGGCATCAAGGGCGGACTGACCAATTCCTTCGCCCAAGCGAAGCTCGCGACCGAATGTGGCTACTGGCCGACCTTCCGTTATGACCCGAGACGGATCGACGAAGGCAAGAACCCGCTTCAGATCGACAGCAGGGAACCCGTTTGGGACAAGTATCACGACTATCTTTTGTCTGAAGCCCGTTATGCCCAACTCGCGCAGATCAATCCCGATCATGCCGCCGCGTTGCTCGACAAGAATTTGCAGGACGCGAAGAAACGTTGGAAGATGTATCAACGCTATCTCCAAATGGACTACTCTTTGGAGGAATAAAGCGCGTATTTCCAGGATCGCAGAAAAAGGCAACACGCCTTTTTTTGTAAAATCGAAAATATGATGTGCCTAACCGTTTGACAAAAGCGAAAATTCAAGTAAAATATAAACAAGTAAACAAAGGAGGAATTTCCTGAATGAAAAAGAAAATGAACAACTTTTTAATGGCTTTAATCGTCCTTTTGGCTGTTTTCACGCTTGCCGCATGTGAAGGACTCGAAACCGATGGCGACATTGTCGCACCGATCTTCGATGGCATCGAAGATATCGAATACACGATGGGCGAAGACGTCCCCGACCTTCTGGACGGCGTGACCGCCATCGACCGTGTCGACGGCAATCTCACCGATTCGATCGAAGTCGATCTCGGTGATCTCGACTTCAACGAAGAGGGCGTCTATGATGTCACGTTCACCGTTACCGATAACGACGGCAATGTCCGGACGAAGACGATCACCGTCACGGTCATCGAACCGGATCTCGACCTTGTCGCACCGGATATCCTCGGTGCCGTCGATCTCGAATACACGATCGGTGACGACCTGCCCGATTATCTTGCCGGCGTCACGGCGGAAGATTTCTTTGATGGAGATCTCACGGATGAGATCGTCGTCGATGATTCCGACGTCAACCTGGCAGAACCGGGAACCTATGACTTGACCTACAGCGTTTCCGATGAAGCGGGTAACGTCGCGACCGAAACGGTTACCGTCACGGTCATCGAATACATTGTTCCAGAGAATGTTCAAAACCTCCAGACGGATGTCGAGAACATCGAATGGGAGTTCAACGAAGTCTTCCCATCCATGGGTGACAACGGTACGTTCTTCTTCTGGGAAAGCAGCAACCCCCGTGTCATCACTTCACGTGGTTACGTGATCCGCCCGGCGATCGGCGAGGAACCCGTCGAAGTCACGCTCGAACTGACCGCGATCAATACCGGTCACATCGAACAGTTCAATTTCGACTATACGATCATGCCGCGTGAAGAAGGCGTCGTCACCGACAAGAACGTCATGTCATTCACCGGAACTTCGGAAGAGTACGTGGTCGCGGACGTACCGGAAGTCGATGTCTATTATGTCAATGACGAAACGCTTCCATATATGGATGTCGAAACCTTCCTGATGATGCTCGAAGGCGCACTCGATACCGAACTCTTGGAATTCACCTATGTCGGCGACGTTCTGACGGTCAGCTATACCGTCGAATACGAGGATTATGACGGAACGATGGTTACCGAAGACCTCTGGGCCGAACTCGACTTCGCAGCCAACACGGTGACCGTCAATTCCTTCGATTTCTTCGGATACTATATCGCTTCGACGGAAACCGATTATGGTGAAGGTCTCAATTATGTCGATGCCGATTACGTCGATCCCGAAGAAGTCACGATCGACCTCAATCACTATCGTTTCGATCTCGTGATCGATGAAACCGATGACGTCTTCCTGATGCCGGTCCATCTCTTGAACCTGATTTTCGTCGGCGATGCCTACTATGACGTCTATTACAATGGCGATGAACTCATCGGTTTCGATACGTTCAGCCGTGGTGACGCCGAAGTGATCGATCTCGTTCGTGAAAGTTCATTCAACGACACGGAACCCGATCTGACGATCAAGGAAGCGAACTTCCACTTCCTCGCGCTCGCGTTCGACTATTTCTACGGACTGAAGGAAGACCGAGGTGTCGAATCGTATTACGACTTCCTCTACAGTTACGCCAACAATCTCATTACCCGGGACAATGATGATCTAAGTGAAACGATGTTCAACATCGCCTATGACCTGGACGACCTCCATACCAGTCATGAATTCGGTGGTTATTACGCACCACTCAATTATTCACGTTCGCTTTCGATCGACGACATCGGACCGCGTACGCTATCCTTCTATAACGGTCTTTGGGATTATCAGGATGCGCTCGAAGTCAAATTCGGATCACTCGCATCGATTCCTGAGGTTCGTTACATCGATGGCAACAAGACGGCGATCATCTACCTGCAAGGATTCACCGTCGACACACCCGATGCGTTCAAGGCACTTCTCGACGGTATGCCTCAAGCCGTTGAAAACGTCATCGTCGACCTGACTTACAATACCGGTGGTAATCTCGGTGCCGTTCTCCGAATCTTCGGTTACATGACGGAAGACCAGATCAAGTATCACTCCCAGAACCCCGGTGACGGATCCGCCGTGACCTACTACATCGAAAGCGATTACGAAGCCTATGACTTCAACTGGTTCGTCAGCACGTCCTCCGTGACCTTCAGTGCGGCAAACCTGATGGCATCGATGGCCAAGGAACTCGGCATTCCGACGATCGGTTCGCGTTCGAGCGGTGGCGCATCCTCGATCGGTATTATCATTTCGCCGACCGGTACCGCCATTTCCATGAGTACGAACAACGTCCTCAGCGCACGCATCGGCAATGAGATCGACGGGTACACCTATCTCAGCATCGAAGACGGCATTTCCCCGGATTATCCGATCAATGACATTCTTGATGATGAAGCTCTGATCGCACTTCTCGAATCCATTCTTGCCGAATAGAATCACACGAAACAAAGCACCGGCCATAGACATTATGGCCGGTGTTTTTTTCGTGTTACCCCTTGAAAAAACGGGTTGATGGGCGATTTAACCGAAAAAAGCGTGAATTTGACCGGTATCTGTGGTATTCTATCCCTATACAATACTCCATAGGTGGGTCGTATGGCTGAGAAAAGAAAACTCCTCGAAGTCAAGAACTTGAAACAGTACGAGCGCGTCATCACCGGAAAGCACGAGCTTACCGTTTTTCATGTCGATGACGTTTCTTTTGACGTCCAGGAGGATGAAGTGTTCGGTATGACCGGTGACGGAGGGGCGAGCAACCAGACGATCATCCGATCGATCATCCGCTTGACCGATCTTACGGATGGAACGATCCGCTTTGATGGGAAGACCATTCAGGAGGGGTCGTTGTCGCTCTATGAAAAAAGAAGACGCATCTCGGAAATACGGGATCGTGAGTGTTTCGCCCAAAATCCGAAACGGATGAAACGAAAGGCGATCAGGGAACGTGCCCGTGACGAGATTGCCGAAGCCAAGTATCATTTTCAGGAGACGCGCGCCAAAGCGGTTCTCGAAAGACAGGATAAAATTGCCCGATTGAAACGGCAACTGCGCGAGATGACCGAGCAAGGCGAACAACTGTCACAGATCAACAGTACGTCCAATCGGATCGTTTTGACCAAACAGGAAAGTCTCGACAAGATCACGATCGAGAAAGCCCTGATGGAAAAGAAGATTCGTGCCATCAAGGCCGAACGACGCAAACAGCTCTCGGACCTCAAAGCGGATATCAAGGCCAATCCGCTCGCCTATCGGAAGGACCGGGCGAAGATCAAAGAGCTCAAGCAGACGTATGACAAAGAGATTCGGGATATCAATCGCGAGATCAAACGGATCCATCAGGACAACCATGGTCCGAAACAGGATGAATTCAACAAAGAGATCCAGATGATCTTCAGCAATCCGCTCACGTCACTCGATCCGCGCATGACCGTATATGAAAGTATCGCCGAAGGTCTCAGACTTCAGGGAATCAAAAAGGGAATCGAAGAACGCGTTCATGAAGTTCTCGAGCACGTCGGATTGAATGACGATCATCTCAATCGCTATCCCCACGAGTTTTCCAGTGGGCAACGCCAACGGATCAGTATCGCCAGAGCGGTCGCCTTGAGACCTCGGTTGTTGCTCGCCGATGAACCTGTCCGGTCGCTCGACCGTTCGACTCAGGCCAGAATCGTCAATCTGCTCGATGATCTCATGAAAACATATGACATGTCGATCATTTTCGTTTCGAACGACTTGGAGATTCACAGACATTTCAGCGATCGGATCGCGATCACGTATTACGGGAAGCTGGTCGAACTCGGTCCGACAAAATCGGTTTTCGAACACCCGCTGCATCCCTACACGAGAACACTCATGAACGCCATGATCAACAAGCATGAGCATACACGGAAAAGACCGACGAACTATGACCCCTTCAAGTCGCATCCCCACGATCCCGAGGACCCGCCTCTTTGGGTGGAAGTGTGTGAAAGACATTTCGTCAGGGCATCGAAACGAGAACTTGCGAACTTGAAAAGACGGTATCCGGATATTAAAAAAGGGACCTCATCATGAGGTCCTTTTTTTGGGAGAATGACCTTTTTATGGAAACCGACGATGTGATGGCAGTCATTCGAAGGTCGACAAGGCGAGGTCAACGCCAAGTATTGGGGGGAGAAAAATAGATGGTGTGGACGAAAGGAAAAGCTTTGCGTCTCACACGTTCATTATATAATATCGACCTTTGAAATGTCAGGCCCATGCGTATGAAAACGTTTCCGTATTCGTATATTTTCGGTAAATTCGCCGTCATAGCGTTTGAATGGCAAAACGATGTGCATTATTATATAATGAATGTGTTGAGAACTAAGGAGGAAGTCATGGCAAAACTCGAAGTCAAAGACCTTCACGTAGAGATCGAAGGCAAAGAAATCCTGAAAGGCGTCAATCTCGTCGTCAATTCCGGTGAAGTCCACGCGATCATGGGACCGAACGGGACCGGAAAATCGACTCTTGCAAGTGCTCTGATGGGGCACCCGAAATATCAAGTCACGAAGGGCGAAGCGTATCTGGATCACATGAATTTACTCGACCTCGAAGTCGATGAACGGGCTCGCGCGGGTCTTTTTCTCGCGATGCAGTATCCCGCCGAAGTACCCGGGGTGACCAACAGCGACTTCATGCGTTCGGCCCTTAAGGCAACCAAAAAGAAGGACATCAACGTCATCGAATTCGCGATGCAGTACGAAAAGGTCGTCCAGGAACTCAAGATGCGTGAGGACCTCGCGCACCGTTATCTGAACGAAGGCTTCTCCGGTGGAGAACGCAAACGCAATGAGATCCTGCAGCTCAAAGTGCTGAGACCGAAGTTCGCGATTCTGGATGAGATCGACTCCGGTCTCGACATCGATGCCCTCAAGGTCGTAGGAGAAAACGTCAGTGACCTCGTCGACGATGAGTTCGGATGTATCCTGATCACACATTATCAGCGGATCCTCGATCACATCAAACCCGATTTCGTCCATATCATGATCGATGGGAAAATCGTGATGAGCGGGGGTCGTGAACTCATTGAAAAGATCGATCAGAGCGGTTACGAATGGATCGAGGATGAACTCGGAATCGATCTGGAGGATGGGGAGACGACATGAAAACCATCGAAATCAGGGGAGAAACAACGACAACACTGCCACCCGGATTTCGGTTTTCCGCCGGGCGGTTGACGATCTCCGACAAAAGACCCGACCATGACCCGGTCAAGGTCGTCCTATCGGACGATTCGAACAGACCCTTCGAAATCGTTGTTCAGAAAAACGCCGAGGTCAAAGTCCTCGTCGAACTGATCGGTGAAGGCCCCGGGTCTCACGATCATTTTTCCCTTTCGCTCCTGGCCGAAGAAAACAGCAATGTCAAATATATACTGATCAGCGAACTCCGTTCGCCCGAGGCGACACTCGAACAGAAGATCACGGTTCAAAGGGACGCTACACTCGATCTGATCGGTGGATTCGTCAGTCATCGTCTCGATGCCAAGGTCCGGCTC
>JAGYNT010000045.1 GCA_018399615.1 Acholeplasmataceae bacterium | reverse complement strand
CGCGGAACCGATGCTCTCGGTTCTAAGAAGCCGGGAAAAGGACCTGGTCACCATCGACCTGCAGGAACAATACCGGGAAATCACGGAACACGATTACCCGCAAGCCGGCGTTTTCATTGCGCGAGATCTTGATCGGGACACGGTCTCCAATCTCGAACGTGACCTCATGCAATCGATTGGATCCGTCAATGAAAAACCTTTGGAAAGCGCTCTTCTGGGCGTAAAACTCGGTTTCGATGTTGACTCGGAAACACTGGCGCATGCCATACCGGGCTCCAACATCTCATACGTTTCAGCCCGTGATTCGAAACGTTCGATCGAGCGGTTTCTAGACATATTCCCGGTATCACCCGATGAGAAACCGGACGATGCGTTTTACTACCAGTAGGTGATCCGATGAAACGCAAGGCCATGGCCTTCTGTTCGATCTTCACGATTTTCATACTCTTTTTGATCATCGAGCGGCTCATTGCCGAACCGCTCGTTTTTCCTTCACTTGACCGGATCCTGCAGGCAACGTTTCGTATCGTGAGCGACAAGGACTCATTCTATGCGATCGGATACTCGCTCGCAAGACTTCTTCTCGTCGTCTTTGCAAGCGGAATCAGTGCCATCATTCTCGGTTATTTTTCGAGTCAGCACGACTGGCTCGAATACTATCTCTCACCTTTCGTCACGATTTTAAGGACGATCCCGGTGCTATCCGTGATCGTCGTCATCCTGATTGTCTTCGGGTTCCGACTCGCCCCTCACATCATTGTGTTTCTCATGATTTTCCCGCTTTTCTTCCAAGGAACACTCGATGGCATCAAGGCGATCGACCATACGTATCTCGACATCTACCACCTCGATCAGCAAGGTCTGATCAGCGGGATCCGTTACGTTTATTTTCCCCTTACGAAAGACCGACTTCTCACGACATTCCTGCAATCCGCCGGTCTCGGCATCAAAGTGCTCGTCATGGCCGAATATCTCGCCCAGACACCGAAGTCGATCGGAAATGCCATCTATCTCGCCCGCATCAACTTCCGATATGACGAGGTTTTCGCTTATACGATCATTCTGATCCTGATCGCGATTTCGCTTGAATCCTTCATTCGCAGGTATCAAAGACGTACATGAACTGAAAAAAAGAGCTCACCTGCAATTGTTTCATGATAAAATGGTATTAATACGGAGGTCGATTATCATGCAAACTGTCTTTTCCAAGATCATCGCTCGGGAAGTCCCCGCGCACATCGTTTATGAGGATGATGACGTCATCGCTTTTCTCGACATCATCCAGGCGACCAAAGGCCATACGCTCGTCTGTCTCAAAGAGCCCTTTGTCGACATGATGGATACACCGGATGAAAAGGCGGCACGCCTTTTCAAAGTGGTCAACCGTCTCACCAAGGCCGTCGATCAGGCGTTCAAACCGGAAGGCATAACCGTCATCAGCAATAACCGTGCCGGTGCCGGTCAGACCGTGTTTCACGTACACATTCACATCATCCCGCGCTACGAAACGGACGGCGTGACGATCAAAGTGAAAAACCACGTACACGAAACGGACCCCGATGCCTATCACAAGCGGGCCGAAGCGATCAGAAAGGCCCTATGATTCCACACGAAAGTGTGGAGAGTCGAAAAAAGGAAGCGGATGATCGGCTCATTCGCTTCCTTTTTTTTCGTTCATACATTCAAATAGGGCGATAGGACTTCTTCGGCTTCATTGAACAGACCGGTGAGCTCCGTCAAGTGTTCCGTCCGCATACGCAAGAGACCATGGATGGATTCGAGATGCGAGATGATTTCATCCTGATCCTCGGTTTCGCGAATCGCGAGTATCAAGGCCCAGGGTGCGCCATAGGTGCGCTTGAGAACATTGGTGTGCGTTCGGCCTTCCCTGCGCAACAATCCCAACGTCTTAAGATCGGTTCCTTCGAGTTCAAGTCCCTCTTCCCGAAACGATCTGCCCGTTTCCCGCAGGGAATCATAGGATTCCTTGAGCAGACGTTTCTGCTCGACGAGCGCCTGACGTTCGTCTCTGATCAAGCCGATCAGTTCCGCATAGGGCCCATCCTCCAAATTCGTATCCTCACTCAACAACAGCGTCTCACTCGTATCCTGATCGATGGTTTCGCTGAAACCGTCCATGAACATCAGGATCTCGTCCTCCTGTTTTTCGATACAGCCGATCAAGGCCAATGACGCAATACCGACCAATAGGACCAATAGTGTTTTTTTCATGTGTCTTCCACTCCTTTCATGCCTCAAGGATAGCACGAGCAATCATCGATTTCGACAGAAAATGGGGTAAGTTGCGCGTAACGCTCGATAAGATGCAATACGCGCTGTCATTGCTTTCGATTCGTTCGTCGCGTTTCCATGAGTCGGCGGATGCGATCGACCGCATCCGGGATATTCTTGATGTGTCTGATCACATGGGTTTTTTCCTCTGTCTCGATTTTGATGTCCGAGTAGACCACAAAAGGTTTCGCCCAGATGTTGACGCTTTTGGAAATCACGTCGATGCTTTCCAAGGGAATCTTATCGGTCTTTCTTCGTTTTCGGACAACCAAAAAATCTTCATCACGTACGATCAGGATTTTAGGCAAAGAGATCATGTAGAACAGATTTGCGAGCAAGATCACGATCAAGCCCGCAAGAACGCTCATGAACAACCCGAGTTCGCTTGCAATCGGCGTATCGGTTCCGAGGTCATACCGATAGACCATCAACAGGATGATCGAAAGGATGACCACGATGATCATGTGAAAGATGATTTCCTTGATGGATTTGGTTGCGATGATGTCTTTCATGTCCGACACCTCCAAACACGAAAATGAAATAAAAAAATGGTGGAGTTACCCAGGATCGAACTGGGGACCCCTTGCACGTCAAGCAAGTGCTCTCCCGCTGAGCTATAACTCCAACCATGTACTATTATACATATATTCGGCCAAAAAACAAGGAACATCCTTAAAAAACTACTTGGCGATTCGCCTTCGCGGTGAAATATAGCCGCCTTTGAGCACGGCAACCTCATTGATAACGATCATCGCTTCGGGATAATGGGTTTCGATCAGCTTGACGATCTCGTCTTTGCCCTTCCTGTTGGCGAAAATCATGAGCATTTTCTTGTCGCTGTCCTTGCCTTGGGCGTCGATACTCGTGACACCGTATCCGGCCGATCGGATCATCGAAAGGATCCCCGGACCCGAGGACTTGAGACAGATCACGTGGATCAGCACTTTCCCGAAAGCGAGATAGTTTTCAAGAAGCGTCCCGATATAGACACCGATCGCGAAACCGATGCTGTAGACGATCCCCTTGATCGGAGCGTCCGTAATGCCCATGAGGACGCGTGAAGCGATGAACACCCACAAAAGGACTTCGAAAAAAGACAGGACGGAACCGATCCGCTTATAGCCCTTGCTGATGAGTATGACACGAAGCGTACCGATCGCGACCTCGATCGCTTTCGAGAAGAGAATCAGCACGAGTTCGAAGAAGAATGCACTTGTCAGAAAATCGAAGATTGTTTTGATCATGTTTACCACCGAAACATAGGATAACACATTTTTATGAAAAAGAAAGAAAAATTCTCACGATTTCACTTGATTCGACACCTTTGAATGAACGATACGTATTCAACCTCTTTGATCCGGGTTATCCCGGTAGAATTTCAACTGTTCGAACAGATCCGCCTGTTTGTCTTGAATATAGCTTTCGATATTGCGCAGACCGAACCGCAGATCGAGCATGGCGGTGTCCAACCCTTCGTCATAGAGTTCTTTCTGCGTTTCATAGAGCTCATGAAACGATGCGAAATCGAACAGATCGTCCCGATCGATCAATTCCTCGATATGGTTTTCATACTGTATTTGATATGTGGGGATCGAAAGAATCTTGTCGGTCAGCGGATGGACGTCCGGTTCCGCTTTGTTTTGCAGGATATTGGGGAGTTTCCCCCAGTCGTGGATGTCTTCACCGATCGTGTGATTCGCAAATACCGGTGCTCCATCCCACCCCTGACCGAGCCCGTGGTCGTAATCATAGGGAATCATCGTCCATCGTTTCGAGGTCGCTTCCTGATAGAGATAATAGTTGTTGGCCATCGCCCGGTAGTCGTCGGGGTTCCCGAGTACGACACCGACGGCGAGCAGCCGCAACAACTGGTCGACATTGAAATTGGCCGCGATGAACGTGTGAAAGGACTCACCGTCGAGATGGTTCAAAAGGTGGATGAACGTCTCCAAAGGCATGTGATCGGCCGTCTTCTTGTTGGTCTTGAGGTCGTAGGCGGGACGATAGTTCCTGTCGACATCCTTGATGCCGATCGCCTGATCCGGATAGTCGTCTTCGAGCGTTGCAGGTCCGTATTGTTGCCACAGGCACTTATAAAGGTTCCCGCCTGCCTCATCGGCATCGAAGCGTCGCCTGATGAACTGTTCGTCGATCGGTTCGAATGCGGTGTAGAGACCGTAATGGGTTTTCTCTCCGCCGATTTCGATCGAGAAGTCGACCAACGTCGTTTTCTGGGCGTAGACACCGAAAGCGTTGAAGAGGTCAAGCGAGAACTTCTCGTTCAGATACGTCGGATCCATGTTCCGGTTGTACTTGAGATCGATTTCTTCGAGTTCGAAGACGCGTCGGTCTTCGAGTTCGGCATGCGATGTTGTTCCCGGAAAATAATCGAAGGTCTGATCGAAGGATATCTTGAAATGCGACATATTGAGGTTCCCGTCATCATCCTGGATTCTCGTTCTCGATGTATTCCCTCGCGTCCGTAATCCGATCGAGGAAATCTCGAGCGTTCCGTCATCATCCTCATAGACCAGATCCGCCTCGACATACGTGTCGTCCCTGAGGTTTCCGTAGGCTTGGCGATACGCGAGCATCGAGCGGTCGAGTGCGTCCCAGTTCGCTTCGGTGATCCGAACGGTCAGGTGCTGATCGGACGTATCCTGAAAGAAGCGATCGAATGTCTCGATCGAAACGGGTTCGACATCGGGATTGACATCGGGATCGATGATCGGTCGGTCACAGGAAAAAAGCGTGAAAACCAAAGCGATCAACATGAACATGAGACCTTTTTTCATAGGAACTCCCCAATTATAACTCAACTGTGCTTGAGACCCAGAAACCCCTTGCTCTTATACCGGTTTTTGCCATCGATCACGAGTCTGGCCAACGCGATGAAAATCACGAAGAATTCGAGTCTGCCGAAAAACATGCCGAACGTCGATGTCCAGAGAATGACCGGATGGGCGTCAAACCCGGTAATACCGACCGAAAGCCCGACCGTACCGAGTGCCGACGCGAACTCGAAGAGCGAGTCGCGCAAAGAGAACCCGAAACCGGTAAAGACGAGGGTGCCGAAGACGAGAACGACAACATACGTCATCAAAAACGTATGGTTGAAGATGATCTCGTCCTTGTCGACGACGGTTTTCGTACCGAGTTTGTTGACAAAATGCGTGCGAATGACTTTCTTATGGGAAAACTGATAGCGTATGTTCCAATAGAGGGACTTGAAGGCGAGTGCGACACGATACTGTTTCATCCCGCCTGCGGTCGAACCGAGACCGGCCCCGAGAACCATCGTAATGATCAAAAGCGTCAAGAACAGCTCGGGTAACACGAGAAAGGAATCAATCGTCTGATAGCCCGTTCCGGTAATCGAGCTGACGAGTTGGAAACTGCCGATCCGAAGCGGGACTCGATGAAACTCAACTCGCACGCGCATGACGTTGATGACGACGAGCGTACGGTGATGAGCAAACAGCAATCCGAGAAACTTGATTTCAATGTGCTTGAAGACATTGCCGAAACGCCTGCGGATGAGCACCGGCGAACGAGAAAGTTCGTCCCGCCTGTACATCAAGACGATCGTCACGATCTTCGATCCCGACGGTCATAGGCTCCGATACTCGCGGCATTCGCCGAGAATCCGCCGGTAGCTGCTGGCAGCACGCATCGAATGGTCTAGTGTTTCGAAAAGCGGCATGAAGGCCGCGGCGAGAATCCTGAGCGTGATGTAGCTGATATAGATCGACAAAATCATGCGTGCGCGGAGCGTATGAGATTCGGCATCGATGATCATTGTGTCCTTCCGCACTATAGAGTCTCATTCCGAATTTGTCGGAGATCGCGGACGCTTAACGAGAACGAGACCGACGCCACCGATGAATT
This sequence comes from Acholeplasmataceae bacterium, assembly GCA_018399615.1. Lineage (GTDB taxonomy): Bacteria > Bacillota_I > Bacilli_A > Acholeplasmatales > Acholeplasmataceae > RECG01. Next base: position 3,051 of record JAGYNT010000045.1, on the reverse strand, counting down.
GCAGCAGGCTTCAACAACATAAAGATGCGGGGAGCCTCTTCGATATCGAGGGATGACCGTCAAACCGGTCGTGGAAACCGCTCGTGGCTTCCAAAGACGCCTGGGCTTTATTATAGGTTCTGGACATCAGAAACGGAAACGACGAGACGAAGATCGCGAGCATCCAGATCAAGACGACGAGAATGGCATCCTGATTACGTTCGAGATTGCCTTTTTCCTTTTTTCGGTACAAAAAGACAATCAAAGATCCCAACCCGATGCTCGAAAGTCCGGGAATGAGAAAATAGGATGCATAGGCTAGTTCCTCAGGCCAAAAAGCCACGACACCGAGAGGGATCATGACGATCAGTCCGATCAGGATCATGAACACGCCCAAATAAGCGATAATGAGTCGATATCCGGAAATCGTTTGTTTGTCCATCGTCTATTTTCTCTTTTTTTGCAAGAACTGAATGATCTCGGCCTGGTCTTTCGGCGTCGAAATGACGATCAGCTTGTCATTGGCGCGGATCATCGTGTCGCCCTTGGGAATGATGACGTGCGGATCACGAAAGATGCAGCTGATATTGACGTTCTTCGGAAACTGAATCTTTTTAAGTGACTGATCGACGAGCGCGTAGTCCTCTTCGATCTCGACTTCGATCACGACGATTTTCTCTTCCTCGAGCGAGAGTGTCCGGGCGATGTTTTTCATCGATGCTTCGTTACGAATGATCTGACCGAGCATGTAGGTCGAGGATATGACCGTTTCGATGCCGAGTCTGCGGAAGATTTCGACATTCTTCGGATTTCGCACGATCGAGATGCATTTCTTGACATCGAATTTCGTTTTCGCGGTAATGCAGGTCACGTAGTTGTCGGTATCCTTTTCGGAAAGGGCGATGACGACATCGGCGCCATGCACTTCAGCGTCTTCGAACGTATAGGCTTTGGTGGGATCACCGGGAAATACGGAGATATTGTTGTTCTCGGAAATATATTCCGCGAATTTACGATCCTGATTGATCACGATCAGTTGATGGTGATCCTCTTTGAACATTTTGACAATGAAATCGGCTTCGTGTTTCCCGCCTGCGACGACGATTTTCATCATTCACCACTTCCTTCGTTGAGTTGAATGAAGGCGTTCAATGACAGATTGAACGGATAGATGATCTGGATGTCGTCGCCTTCGAGCAATTCTCCTTTGTCGGAGTCCGAAAGTCTTACGACGATCCTCGGTACGTGAAAGACCTTTGAACAGACATGGGCGATGAAGATATTGACGTTATCGAAGTTCGTCGCGATAACGACCGTTTTCGCTTCCTTCACGAAAGCCTCTTCCAGAACCGCGATGTCGGTGGCATCACCGATCACCTGATAGCCGGAAAACGTATCCTTGAGCTTACGGAAGGAATCCTGTCTGAGATCGACGATGATGACGTCGACGCCTTTCTCGGACATCTTGGCGGCGATGCTCGCCCCGAGACGACCCGATCCGATGACGATGACTTTGTTTCGTTTCATGTTTGCACCTCAATCCGTGTCGCGAACGAATCACGCAACCCTTGTTGTATCAACGTAACACATCTATTTTACGACAATTCACGCAAATGTCAACCTCGGAGATTTTCGTCCGACAGACGCGACCGCCCGTATATCGCTTTCGGGATCGGGATCAGCATGGAAACCCGTTCCTGATACGCGGCATAATCGGGATGTTTTGAAAGCATTTTCTTTTCGAGCATCGGAATACTGATGAAGCAGAACAGTCCCGTCATGGCGAGCGGTGCGAGCACATGGAAGTCGAAGAGACGGAAAAGGGAAAGGTATGTCAGATAGACGCCCCACCAGACCATGATCTCCGCGAAATAGTTGGGGTGTCTGGAACAACTCCAAAGACCTTGTTCGAATACGGCTTGATTTTTTGTTTTCCGTCGATGATGATACATCTGTTTGTCGGCCGTCATCTGCAGGACGGTCGCGCCGATGATGATCGATCCGCCCAGTAAAAGACCGGCATTGAGTCCCGGGTTCGATTCGATGACCTTCATGGCCACGATCAGCTGCAGGTAGACGATCAGCGTAGGAAACAGGTGGATCCCGAAATAGTTGACGAGAATCCCCGTTTTCGGGTTTTTTTTCATGAGCATGGTATAGCGCCAGTCCTGATGATCGAACCCGCGCCAGTTCTTCGCCCAGTTGTAAGTCAGACGAGTTCCCCAGAAGAAAAGCGCCAGAAGCAGAAGAAGCGTCCCCGGTTGAAGCGGTTCGCTTAAGAAAACGATACGTGACAACAAAAGAAAAGGCGGTATGACACTCCAATAAGGGTCATACACGCTCGCATTCCGGAATATGAGACTGAAGAAAAAAACCAGAGAAGTCATGATAAGACTGATGAACAGGTAGGAAATCGTCAAAGAATAACCATTAAAAAACGGCAAAGAAAGATAGCCGACCGATAAGGTGGCCACATAAATACCGGCGATTACGGATAAAGAACCTCTTTTTCCATGCATCGGGTATCGCCTCGCTTTCAAGTCCAAATTATAACACATCGGACACCGTTTTTCCATAGACCGAATGGTTTTATGTGACATGCGAGGACGTGCTTCACGTGTTGACGATGAAATCGAGTTTTCGATCGCTTAGACGATTCGAAAGATTCTTGCGGACCAACTGGTAGAGCCGATCATAGACGTAAGGACTCTCCGAGGCCGTATGGGGCGTAATGAAAACCTGTTTCATGTGCCACAGGGGGTGTTCTTTTGGAAGGGGCTCGGGAGACGTGACGTCAAGGAGCGCACCACGTATGAGATCTTCGTTCAAGGCGTCGATCAGATCATCCTGAAGGATGATGTCGCCACGCGCGATATTGACGATCAATGCCGAAGATTTCATCTTTTGAAAGACATCCCGCCCGATCATGAATCTGGTTTTCGCATTCAACGGTATCGAAAGGATCAGATAGTCACTCGTCCGATAGATCTCTTCCAGTCCGTTTCGATCGGTCATGATTCGATCGAAGAAAGGAACATCCTCGAGCGTCCGCTTGTAACCGATCGTGTGTGC
>JAGYNT010000044.1 GCA_018399615.1 Acholeplasmataceae bacterium | reverse complement strand
CGACGAAGCGGGAACGATCCGTTATGCGAGAAGGAAAAACAAAGGAAAGTGGGTCAAACATATACCAAAAGACGGTTGATTTTGGTATAATGAAAGAAGTTATGTGAAAGGATTGTCAGCATGGCGGAATCGATTTCGGTGTATTACGGAAAAAGTGAATATCTGTTGAATCAAGTCGTCATCGAACGGATCCGAATGCTTGAGGTCGATCCGTTCAACGTCGTCCGTTACGACTTGCTCGATGACAAGATCGATGACGCCTATGAAGACGTCCGCACGATTCCTTTTTTCGAACGGAAGGTCGTCGTCATCGACAATTTCGATGTCGTCACGAATGAAACCGAACAGACGATATCCCAATGGACGGCTTACTTCAAAAAGCCGAGTCCGGATGTCATATTGATCCTCGTTCTGAGACAGAGAATGAAAAAGAACACCGTGATCGGCAAGACCCTCGATCAGATCGCCCATGTCGAAGAGGTCAAGGATCTCGACCACAAATCGTTTTTGTCTTTCATAGGAAAATTGTTCGAGGAAGAAGGATTCACCATTGAAAAGCGTGCCGCGGAACTGCTTCTCGAACGGACGAACCATGATTTCGACGCCATCGTCCAGGAATCGAAGAAACTCATGCTTTTCGCAGCCGACGACCGGATCGTGACCGAGAACATGGTCATCGAACTCGTAAGCAGAAATCTCGAGGAACACATCTATGAGCTCACCAATGCGTTTTTGAGTCGGAAACAGGCGCGATCGATCGCGATTTTCGCCGATCTGATCGCGAGAAACGAAGATCCGATACGGATCATGGGGAGTATCACGAATCGAATCCGTACGCTCCTTCAGACGAAGATCCTGCTTTCGAAAGGATACCGGAAAGATGAGATCAGCGCGTATTTCGGGGTCACGAGCGGACGCGCCTACTACATGATCCGCGATGCCGAAGGCATGTCCGTTTCCGACTTGAAAGACCAACTCGAAAAACTCTTTGAACTCGATTACCATATCAAATCGGGCCGTATCGATAAACGACTCGGCGTCGAACTATACTTGTTAGGAGCTTGAATATGTTGAAAAATGAAACGATTCTACTCTTCGATTTCGAGACCACGGGTCTCAACCCCGAGCGCGACGCCATCATCGAGATCGGCGCCGTCCGCATGGAAAAACAGGGTGAACACTACGTTGAAACGGGTGCTTTGGACGTCCTGATCAATGTCGGAACGAGGTTGCCCGACAAGATCACGGAAATCACCGGAATCACCGATGACATGCTAAAAGAAAAAGGGGTTTCCCCCGAAGAAGCGACGGCGATGATTCGTGCGCTCTATGATGATCAGGCTTTGCTGGTCGCCTATAATCTGCAATTCGACATATCGTTTCTGCGTGCTCTGTTTCGTCGCTATCTCGATCCCGCGTTCGATATCGGAAACGACATCCTCGACGTCATGTGCGTCTACAAGGACCACCATCCTTATCCACACCGGTTGTCGAGTGCGCTTGAACGCTACGCCATTTCGGTCGAACGGGCGCATCGCGCCATCGATGACATCCGCAATACGTATGCGCTGCTCATGCGCCTGTCCGAAACACTCAAAGACGACATCAATGATTACGTCAATGTCATCGGGTTCAATCCCAAGTACCGTGTCTCCGGGATCATGTTGCCGCACGTGACCTATGTTCCGCAACGCGGGGGGTTGAAGGAAGTATGGCGAAGCAAAAAAAAGATACATCAATGATGCATCCTTGTTAGAGACCGCTGACCATGCGTGTCAGACTCGATTTGTGTCGTCCCACGTAGTTCTTGTGATAGATTCCTTTTGCTTGGCCTTTGTCCAATTTCTTATGTGCTGAGCGCAACATTTCAATCGCTTTTTCCTTGTCGTTCGCTTCGACGGCTGATTCGACGGCCCTCATCGCGCTTTTGACGGAAGAGCGGAAGGATGCATTGCGTAAACGACGCTTTTCATTTGTTAGATTTCGTTTCATCTGTTGTTTAATATGAGCCATGTTTTCACCTCCTAATGTCGCACAACTATTGTATCAAATGGCACTCTGAAATGCAACAGTAAAAGCATAATTATGCTAAAATAGACGTATGGATATCCGTGAAAAAGGTGAAAAACATGACAACCGCGAATAAACTGACGCTTGGCAGACTCATCATCATTCCCATCATGGTCCTTGTCATTTCGATCGAAGGATTTCAAGGGCGCACGTATGCATTCGATATGCATCTCGGACAATGGTTTTTCGCAAGTCTTTTCGTCGTCGCGACTCTGACCGACTTTCTGGACGGCTACGTGGCAAGAAAGTACGACCAGGTGACGACCTTCGGAAAATTTCTGGATCCTTTGGCCGACAAGGTGCTCGTGATCGTCGCGCTTCTCTATCTCATGGCGAGCATGCCGGGAAGAGTTCCCATCTGGGCGGTAACGATCGTCATTTTCCGTGAGTTCATGGTTACCGGCATACGCCTGCTCGCGGTCGAGAAACGTGTCGTGATCGCCGCATCGCCCTATGGCAAGGCAAAGACCGCGGTGACCATGGTCGCCCTGATTCTTTTGCTTTTCAATGATTTCACGATGCCGGAGGTCATTGCCGATGTTCTCTTCTGGATCGCGATTCTTCTGACGGCACTTTCCGGAATCGATTACGCCATGAAAAACCGTTCGATCATTTTCGAGACCGTATGAAAAAGAAGTAAAACGACACGTAAACGACTATAATATGATGGAGGTATCAATCGAATGGATAAGGATAAACGAACACAGGCCCTCGAGTCTGCGATGAAACAGATTATCAAGCAATATGGAAAAGGTGCGGTCATGCGTCTCGGTGACGAAGCCGATCGTCATATTGAGGCGATCCCGACGGGATCGCTCGGACTCGATATCGCACTTGGAATCGGGGGCTATCCCAAGGGACGCATCATCGAGATCTACGGACCGGAAAGTTCCGGGAAGACGACGCTCGCGCTTCATGCGATCGCGGAAGTGCAGAGACAAGGCGGTTATGTCGCCTTTATCGATGCCGAACACGCGCTCGATACGCAGTACGCCAGAAAACTCGGTGTCGATATCGACAATCTCATTCTCTCGCAACCGGATACGGGTGAACAGGCACTTGAAATCGCCGAGGCACTCATCCGCAGCGGATCGATCGATACGCTCGTCATCGACTCGGTAGCCGCACTCGTCCCCGAGGCGGAAATCAACGGTGAGATGGGTGCTTCGCACGTAGGACTGCAGGCGCGCCTGATGAGTCAGGCCATGCGCAAGCTTTCGGGAGCGATTTCGAAGACGAATTCGACGGCGATTTTTATCAATCAGATTCGCGAAAAGGTGGGTGTCATGTTCGGAAACCCGGAAACGACACCCGGCGGTCGCGCGCTCAAGTTCTATTCGACCGTAAGACTTGAGATCAGGCGGAGTGAACAGATCAAGAACGCAACCGATATCATCGGCAACAAGGCCAATATCAAAGTCGTGAAGAACAAGGTCGCGCCACCGTTCAAACGGACATCGGTCGATATCATCTATGGAGAAGGCATATCGAGAACCGGAGAACTCGTCGATCTGGCGACGGATCTCGACCTCATCCAGAAATCGGGATCATGGTTCGCTTATGAAGGTGAAAAGATCGGACAAGGACGGGAAAATGCCAAACAGTTTCTGGTCGACCATCCGGAAATCTTCGACAAGATCTATCAACAGGTTCTGACGCATCACAACATCAGTTACACCAAAAACGAATAAAAGAAAAGAGACCCTTCGTCATGTTCGACGCGAAAGGGTCTCTTTTTAGGCGTTTTCAACGGTCTGCGGGTTGAGGTCTCTGAGTGAGTATTCGATGTATGCGACTTTCTCGACGGGGTTTCCGGCACTGAGGATCGTGTATTCGATCTTCAGATAGAGCGTTGGCTCCGTGACGTTCACGAACCATAGCGGTCGTGTCGGCAGTTCATGATTGAAAGGGACGTTGGTTGCCCGATCGACGCCATCGTTCAAGTTGAACGATGAGCCCAAAGATCGCATTCTCGCCCAATCCGTTTGCAGGAGTGTGGTCACACGGACGGATTGAACATCGAAGTTCTCATCGGCATCGTATCGCAACAAAAACTGGTAGTATCCACCGACGAGATTTCCTTCCTCGTCTTCCGTGGGATGCGCGAGTTTCGTCCATTCGATCGACAGATCGAATGCTGAAATGCTGTCCGGAGAATCGAAATCCCTGATTCGTTCGACATCGTCGGTCAGTTCCTCGGCGAAATAGAATTTCTGACTTCCGACATATGTTCCGACATATGAGGTGATGACGAGTGCCAACGGCACGACGACCAGAAAGGTGACGATCAGGATCAGAAGCCGATTTTTGTGAATCCAAGTCCAAAGGTTTTTCTTTCCGTTTTTGTTTTCCGTTTTATTGATGCTTTTTTTTGTCATGTACATGCTCCTTCGTGAAGTGTTCACCTCTTATTATACATTAAAAAAATGAAAAGAAAACCAAAATCAAAAGGAGTTGTTTAATTCATTGACTTAAGGGTGGAAATTGCGTTATAATGATATAGTATTCATAATTACGTGCAATTTGAGAAATCAGTTGTCATAACTAAATAAATGGAGGTGTTACCATGATCTTAGTAGCAATCGGTGTTACTGAAGTCGTCATCTCCATTTTGCTAGCCATTCTCGGATTCGTCCTAGGCTATTTCGTACGCGTTTGGCAGCGCGAGACGAGTCTGAAGACATCCCGGGAAATGGTCGAAAAAATTGTTGAAGATGGAAAAAAAGAGGCTGAAAAGGCCAAACGTGAAAGTGTTTTGGAAGCAAAACAGGAGATCTATGCCTTACGCAAGGAATTCGAGAATGACATGCGTGAGCGTAGACAAGTAGTCGTTACTTTAGAAAACAAAGTATCGCAACGCGAAGACACGTTGAACCGTCGGGCAGTGCATCTCGATAAACGGGAAGAAACCCTATCGAAACGCGAAGACAAACTCGACGAACGAAAAGAACAACTTGAACAATTGAATAGCAAAGTGGAAGATGTTTTGAAAGAACAGGAAACGAAATTGATGGAAATTTCGAGTCTTTCTGCGGAAGAAGCGAAAGAAATCATCATGTCAAGAGTTCGTGAAAGCCTGTCGGATGAAATCGCCACATACATCAAGGAAGAAGAAGAGCGAGCCAAGGATGAAGCGCAATCACGCGCCAAACAACTCCTCGCCTTATCGATCCAGAAGTATGCGAGCGAGACGACAAGTGAGCGAACCGTGTCCGTCGTCGATTTGCCGAACGACGACATGAAAGGTAGAATTATCGGCCGTGAAGGGCGGAATATCCGCACGATCGAAGCATTGACGGGGGTTGACCTGATTATCGATGATACGCCGGAAGCCGTCGTTCTCAGTGGGTTCGATCCCATCAGACGAGAAATTGCCAAACGTGCATTGAGCACGTTAGTCTCGGATGGTCGGATTCATCCGGGTCGAATCGAAGAAGTCGTTGAAAAAGCGCGTGTCGAAGTCGATATGTTCATTCGCGAAGCGGGTGAGGATGCGGTATTTACCGCCGGTGTCGGACGCGTGCATCCCGATCTTGTCAAACTGCTCGGACGTCTGTCCTTTCGAACGAGTTACGGACAGAACGTGTTGAAGCATTCGATTGAAACGGCTTTCCTGGCGAGCAAGCTCGCCGCTGAAATCGGTGAAGACGAAACGTTGACCCGACGTGCCGGTCTCTTGCATGACATCGGAAAGGCCGTCGACCACGAGGTCGAAGGCGGACATGTCGAGATCGGTGTGAACATCGTCAGTCGTTACAAGGAACCGAAAGAAGTCATCGATGCGATCGCATCGCATCATGGCGACAAAGAACCGGAAAGTATCATTGCCGTATTGGTCGCCGCAGCGGACGCACTCAGTGCGGCACGCCCGGGGGCACGTAGTGAATCGATGGAGAATTACATCAAACGTCTCGAACAGCTCGAAACGATTTCGAATGCTGTCGACGGCGTTGACAAATCTTACGCGATTCAAGCCGGTCGCGAGATACGGGTGCTCGTCAAGCCAGAGAAGATCGATGATCTGTCGACCTTCAAGGTGGCTCGAGAGATCAAAGAACAGATTGAAGAACAGATGACCTATCCCGGTACGATCAAGGTGACCGTCATTCGTGAAACCCGAGCAACGGACATTGCGAAATAAGAGGCTACGGCCTCTTTTTTTCGCAAAATGAGAAAGGAGTTCATTCTATGCGCATACTTTTTATCGGTGACCTCTACGGTCGTGTCGGGGTCGATATGCTGATCGAATCCTTACCGGAATTGAAGACGACCCATCATCCCAATCTCATCATCGTCAATGGTGAAAACGCCGCCAACGGAAGAGGCATTTCAAAGGCGATCTATAAGGAGCTGATGTCCGCCGGCGTGCACGCCGTGACCATGGGAAACTGGGTATTCGGCAAGCGCGATCTCATGGAATACATCGATGATTCGAATATCATACGGCCCTTGAATTTTCCCGATGCTCCCGGGAAAGGCTATCTTTTGATCAACTACAACGACACGAAGGTCATGGTGATCAACGTGTTGGGCAGGACGTTCATGAACCCGAATCTGGAGAGTCCCTTTTCGACGGTCGACGATCTCTTGAACTCTGTCGCCGCCGATTATACGTTCGTTGACATGCATGCCGAGGCGACGAGCGAAAAAGTCGCCTTCGGTCACTACTTCGACGGAAGGGTCGATTGTATCGTCGGCACACACACGCACGTGCCTACGGCGGATAACAGAACGCTTCCCAAGGGGACGGTCTATATGACGGATGTCGGTATGACGGGGCCGCTTGACGGTGTGATCGGTGTCAAGAAGGAAATCGTCATCGAGCGCTTCATCAAAGGTTTTTCGACCATGAACGAGGTTGCCGGAGGTTCGCGTCAGCTCAACGGAATCGTAGTCGATCTTGACAACCGCACGAGCGAACGGATTCACATGGAAAGCGAATGTTTGTAGTTTCAAGCGATTTTTCGATATACTGGAAATGGGTGATACGATTATGGACGAGCACGACATCGAAAAATATTTCAAACCAGACCTCAGACAAGCACGGAAACGGACACGGAACACGAGTGAACGGATCGACTTTCTTTTGGATGAAAAGGATCAAAACATCGGTTCCAATCGCACGTTTTTCATCCATACCTACGGATGTCAGGCCAATGAAGCGGATAGCGAGATCATGGCCGGTATTCTGAACGCACTCGGATTCGCTCAAGCGTCATCGGAGTCCGAGAGCGACCTCATCATTCTGAACACGTGTGCCATCCGGGAAAATGCCGAAAACCGCATCTGGGGCGAGCTCGGGCGTCTGAAAGCTTACAAAAGACATAATCCCGATCTGATTCTCGCTTTGGCCGGCTGTATGCCGCAGGAAGAATATGTCGTTGAGCGTGTTCTGAAAAAGTATCCGCACGTCGATATCATATTCGGGACGCACAACATCCATCGGTTGCCGGACTATATCCGAACGGCACTTTTTTCCAAGGAAAAAGTCGTCGAAGTCTATTCCGAAGAGGGCGCGATCGTCGAAAGCGTTCCGAAACTGAGGGCACACGCATACAAGGCCTGGGTTCACATCATGTACGGATGTGATGAATTCTGTACGTATTGCATCGTTCCCTATACGCGCGGAAAGGAACGTTCACGTGCACGGGAAGACATCTTGTCCGAAGTCCGGGAACTCAAAAATCAAGGGTACCGCGAGGTCACGCTTCTCGGGCAAAACGTCAACGCCTATGGGAAAGATTTCAAGGATGTCGACTATACGTTCGGCGATCTGTTGAATGACCTCGATCGGATCGGTATCGATCGGATCCGGTTCGCAACCAGTCATCCGCACGATCTCGATCGAAAGACGATGGAAGCGATGCGTGACGGAAAACACGTCATGCCCTATTTTCATCTGCCTGTCCAATCCGGATCCGACAAGATCCTTAAAAAAATGAACAGGCACTACACGAGCAAAGAATATCTCGATGTGCTCGGACAGCTGAAAGAAACCGTTCCGGGCATATCGGTTACCACCGATATCATCGTCGGGTTTCCCGGTGAGACGGAACAGGACTTCGAGGATACGATGGATCTCGTGAAACAGGCCCGTTTCGAAGGAGCCTTCACCTTCATATACTCCAAAAGGGAAGGCACACCGGCCGCCAAGTATCCCGACGAGACGCGTGAAGAAGAAAAGAAAAGGCGTCTTCAGCGTTTGAACGAACTCGTCAACGAACTCTATCTGGCCGGCAGCAAACGTTTTGAAGAAAAAACTGTAAAGGTCTTGGTAGAGGGATATTCCAAACATGGAGAAGATATGATGATCGGTTACACGGAACACAACAAACTCGTCAATTTCAAGGGAAACAAGTCCTTGATCGGCAAGATGATCGACGTTCGGATCACGAAAGCCATGACGTGGTACCTAATGGGTGAAATCGTATGACTGAAAGAGACAAATTGATCAAAATGATCGAAGAAAGCGATCAGATCAAGCGCTATCGGCGACTTGAAGCGCTTATCAACAACAGCGAGGCGATCAAAAGCCGCATGCGGGACCTCAAAAAGCTCCAACAACAGATGATCAACGCGAAAGAGATGGAAAAGCATCATGCCTTTCAGGATTTCAAGACACGATACGATGCCTTGAAAGAGGAAATCGAAGCCTATCCGCTCATGTCGGAATATTTTTCCCTGCAAGCCGAAATCAATGATGCGATCCAACACATCGTTGACGCGATCGAGCGCGAAATCAGCGAACAATTACGGTTATAAACCGTATAATAGTGCGTTTCTCCATAAAAATTGTTCAAAAAACTTGATAAAACGTTAAAAAAATTATAAGATAAAAGAAAGAGTGTTAAGTGGAGGTCTGAATATGACGAAATTAACGAAAGAGAGCATGGTCAAGATGGGATCGAAGGAGATGAAAGTCGCCGACATTCTCGAAACGATCATCTATTTGCCTGTCGAGCAAGTCAAACGCTTTTTCCTTGATATCAATTTAACGATTCCCCGCGAACTGAGGATCAACATTTTGAAAGATATTCTCAAAGATCGAGTCGTTGAAACGAGAAAGCAGCGCGTCACGCTCGCCGATGAACTGAATTATCGCCTTTCATGGTTTCACGAATTCACGGAGACTCAACTCGAGAACCTTTTGATCTTTTATGATGATTATGAGTTGAATCAGTTGTTTTTCGAACGATTCTGGACCGACCTGATCGCATACATGATCGACAAAGGCGTGGCATCCAAGAACCTCGATCGTCTCTACAAGATGAGTGTCAAGCACGCCAAGGACGAGGGTCTCGATTTGCCGGA
>JAGYNT010000043.1 GCA_018399615.1 Acholeplasmataceae bacterium | reverse complement strand
TTCGGGCGGCACAAGGCATCATCAATCGCGAGCAACCGCGACTTCTGACGGTATCAACGGGAAACCCGTATTTCAGGGATAGCGACAAGGAGTGGATGTATCATATCGAGTCGCTGGGCTATCAGCTCGTCGAACTGTCCTCCCTCGAGGAAGTCATCCATACGTACAAGGACCTCTTTTCGGGAATCATCGTCTTCAAGGACCGTTTCAAGAGCTACAACAACTGGGTGTCGGCCGAGTCCGATTTCGCGCTCATGATGGCATCCGTCACGAACCACGTTCCCATTCCCTACGGACTCGAACACACGATTGCCGAACTGACGGGATTAGACATCATCGATACGTTCACCCTTCAGGGAAAAACCGTCCTTGGAAACATCTCGGACTATCTCGACGACCAACAGATCGATCGTGCCCATGATGTCTACGCCCACGTTTTCGATCAGTTCAAAGAAGCTTTCAATACCAAAGCCTACATGTCTCTGACATCCGAAGTGATGGATTACGCGGCGAGCGAACGCCTCATGTTCTTCGACCTGAAGGCGACGCAGAGCGCCGAAGACAACATCCTCTCAAAACGCATCAACGCCTACTTCGATGAACAAAACGATTACTTCGAAGTCATCGGATGGGTCGATCACGAGAGCTCGGCACTCGACTTCATCTCCTCCTACGGCGGCGTCATCGATGTCGTCGGCAACGGCAATCTCTCGCTTTTGAAGGGTCTGGCCCCGACGACACCGACTTTCGAACAAGTCGCCCATGACGACGTCGGCGACCTCGATCCGGATCAGACCTACGTCACGTTTTTCGCTTCCGAAAGCGACACCGTCAAAGTCGGTGCGGCATTCCAGCACGGTGCCTGGCTCGATGAAAACAGAGGTCGGGTCCCGATCAACTGGGGGCTGATCGCCGACATGAGCGAATCCTTCCCCTTCATCTTCGACTATTATTATCAAAGTGCGACACCGAACGACTATTTCTATTCGGGCGGCGGTTCCGCCGTCGGCTTCGTCGACATCGACCAGGACATGTCCCGTACGTCCCGGGACGCCATCGCGGATGCCAACAGCCGTTATCTCGATCTCGCCGATCAGGAGATCATCGATCTTTACAACGATCGCTATACGCCAACAGACCCCTTCGACAAGGACATCCTCGGTAACTATCTGAACCGCTCGAACGTCCACGCCGCCTTCGGCCGGTTCCACGACGGAGACACGAGCACCCGCATCGAAACGTGGCGACAGGTCCCCGTATACAATCGGTTCAAGAACTTCTATCCCCGCCGGGGATCGACCGACCACTTCACCTTGAGCCGTCTTGACAGAAGGGATGCCGGTTACTACAGCCAAAGCCGGATCTCGGATTACTGGTTCATCGAGACGACGGTCAAAGGAAGAGATGAGGCGACATTCATCCTTTTCCATCAGGAGAACGACGACGGTTACCGTGTGACGATCGAACAGGGTTTCATCACCCTCGCTCTCGTGGAAAGCGGGCTCGAACGCATCCTGTTCGAACAAACCTTCTACGAAGAAACCAAGAACATCAAGATTTCCATCGACAAGTCGTCTCCTCTCGATTCCTACGTCCGGATCCGACTGACGATCAACGACCTGCCGATCATCGATCATTACGACTTCGACAATACCTTCACCAGCGGCGGATACGCACTTTCGTCTTCAAGTGGCGTTTCAGAAACATTCCGGGATCTCAACGGCACGCGCTACAGTCAGGCCCAATCGATCTATCGCCGGATCATCCATGACAGCTATCGCTTCATCGTCGCCTATTACGGATTCGTCGGTACCGACCAGTACCACCTTTCGATGTATCGAAGCGAACCCGGCATCGGTGGTGTCATCAGTCTTTCGCCGACGGACTTCCTCAAAATCAGGATGATGCTCGACGACAGTCATCCGGATGCCTACGAGATCGTCAACGCAAAAACATTCATCGACTACGCGAACAGTTATCAACAATACTATGGAACATTGGAATAGGAGTGATCAAAGATGCTAGAAACCATCAAAGGCAAGCTCATCGTTTCGGTTCAGGCACTCGAGAACGAACCATTGCACGATCCCAGGATCATGGCGAAAATGGCGTTGGCCGCCAAACAGGGCGGCGCCGTGGCGATCCGCTCGAACAGCGTCGAAGACATTTTCGCGATCAAGGCGGAAGTCGACCTGCCGATCATCGGACTTTACAAGAAGGACTACAAGGACAGCGACGTACGCATTACCCCGACCAAAAAAGAGGTTCTCGCTCTGATCACTTCGGGATGCGACATGATCGCGCTCGACGCGACCAGACGGAAACGTCCCCATGGCGAATCGCTTTCCCATCTCGTCGACTTCATTCACGAACACGACCGATTGGCGATGGCCGACATATCGACACTTGAGGAAGCCATCCACGCCGAAAAACTCGGTTTCGACTGCGTGTCGACGACGTTGTCGGGCTACACGCCCTACTCGCCCCAGATCGATACGCCCGATTTCGACCTGATCGAATCGTGCGTCGGTCACCTGTCGATTCCCGTCATCGCGGAAGGTCGGATTTCCGAAGTTTCCGAACTCAGGCGCGTCCTATCCTATTCCCCGCACGCCGTCGTCATCGGTTCGGCGATCACAAGACCACGTCTGATCACCGAAAAATTCGTTCGGGTCTTCAAGGACATGACATGATCCGGTTGAACCCTCGAACGAGTCCTTTTTTCAACTGGTACGGCATCCATAAGAAAGGTGCTTCGTGCCGCTTCCAAGACGATCTCGTCGAACGAATCGAAAACGAAAACGCATCCTTGATCGCGCTTTCCAGGCACTTGCCGGGAACATGCGTTTCTTTCGAATGCGACGCGAAAACGATGACCTTCGATGTCCGATTGAACGCACCCATGGTCCACAACCACATGACCGCGACTGCGGAAGGCGGGTTCGACCTCTATGTGCTCGAGCGGAGTGATGGACGTTCTACGACAGCGTTCGCCCACGACAAATGAGATCCCCTAATAAACGAACTGATTCATCCATCGGGACATGCGGGCTTTTCGCCGTATTTTCCTCTTATCCGAGCGTCGACCACCCGAGATCCGATTCCTTCGACGATACCACGGTTGACCTCGCGACAATGCATTCAAGGAAGAGCACTTCGTCTATGGAACGTCGATCACACAGGGTGCCTGTGCCTACGTCCTGGCTTTTCAAATTACCCGTCGATCATCAGCAGACGACCTCGACCTCGACGTCATCAATCTGGCTCTCCGGCAATGCCTCCTCGAGCCGGGCGTGGCGGACGCGATCAACCGGATCGAGGACCTCGATCTGATCGTCATCGACGTCGAAGCGAATGCCGGACCGGCCGGTTTTCTCAAGGATCGCATGGGTCCGTTCATCAAGAAACTAGTCATGCACCAGAAACGAGCCACGATTCTCGTGCTCGGACGCGTCCCTTTCCCGGCGGAGACCCGCGATGACGCTCTTGCCGGAAGAAGACGCCACCTCAAGACATTTCAAAGCGACCTCATCCATGCCATGAACAGTGAACGCATCGTCTTCATCGAAGGTGAGAAACTCCTTTCCGATCCGAAACTCGACACCACGGTAGACGGTGTGCACTTCAACGACCTCGGTTTCCATCTGTTTTCCGAAAATCTGATCCGGGAAATCCTACGGGTTCTCCCCCGGTTATCGAAAGAAGGGATGACGTGAAAAAAATCATGATTCTCATACTGACTTGTGCCTTGGGGCTCGTTTCGGTCCATAAGGCGAATGCCTACGAAGACGTTTCGAATGCCGTGCAGCAGGCGACGAACTATCTGGAAGTCCGTCCCCGATCGAATCGGTCGAATCAGACATTGACGCTCAGCCAACTGAGAAGTTTCAGGAACACCGTATCCTCGTTCGTCGACGCCGCTCATCTCAAGATGTATGACATGCCCTACGAGGAACTGAACGCACGTCTGAATGACATCGAGGATGCCTTGGACGGTGTTTCGACCACGACGTTCAATAACGATTTCCAGACGTATTACGGATACTACGAAGAACTCTTTTCCATCTACGGGAAAGCTCTCGAATCACGCGTCATCGATGGACGGGGCATGTGGCATCGCCCTTACGAGAAAAACCTCGATGAAGTCCTCGCCACGCTCGACGAAATGGTCGACATGGGCATCAACATGCTCTACGTCGAAACATTCTGGCTCGGACGTCTGATCTACGACTCCGGCGTGCCGGGTACCCATCAGCACGGATTCACCCGCCAACAGGGTTACGGAGCATACGGCACGAATCTCTTGAAGGCTTTCACCGAGGAAGGCAAAAAACGCGGGATCGAGGTACACGCCTGGGTCGAGAACTTTTTCGTAGGCTATGGCGAGAGTTCCCTCGACTCACCGATTCTTTCCGACAATCCCGATTGGGCTTCCTACAACCATGACGGTTCGATCCCGCAAAGAAGCGAAGTCAACTACCTGTTCATGGATCCGGCGAATCCGGAAGTCCGAAGGTATCTGAAGGAAATCTATGCCGAGATCGCGGCTACCGTCGATGTCGGCAGCATTCACCTCGACTACATCCGTTACCCCGTCGCGAAACAGACGACGTCGAGTCCCGAAAACAACCTCGATACGGGATATAGCGCCTATGCCGAAGCCGAGTTCAAGAACACCTACGGTTACGTGGGAGACTTGCGTGAACTCGTCATCCGCGATCCCGATGTCGCGCGTGACTGGAAGACGTATAAGAAAAACGTCATCAGCGATTTCGTGGCGGGCGTCTACTACACGATCAAGAACGTCAGAGCCGATCTCGGTCTTTCGACCGCGATCTTCGGTAACGTCACAAGCGCCATCAACGAAAAGATGCAGGACTGGGACAGTTGGACGAAGGACGGATACATCGAGATCATCATGCCGATGTCCTACTACCAGTCGTCGCTTACGGTCGGAAACGAAACGGATCGTCTCACGTCTCTGGTCGATCTCAGAGCCTACAGTTACGCCGGGATCGCTCCGACCTACATGGGCTACAACGCACACCTGAATGCCGTGCAGATCCAGGCGGCTCTCGCCAATGACGCCCAAGGCGTCGCCTTTTTCGCCTCGCAATTCTATCAATACGAAAAAAACGATTACGGGACGGACCGCGACTACGCCCTTGAAGTCCAGAACGTCCTGGAAGGATGGGCCCTACCGAAACGAAGCGATCCTGCCTCATGAAGCCACGCTCCGTCCTTCTGTCGACGCAGTTTTCCTCGATCCGATCATGCCGAACGCATCTATCTCCCGAGAAACGGGATGATGCGGCACAGAATCTGACAGACCTGAACGAGCAAGTCGCCGCCATCGAAGCGTCATAACGACGATGAAGGGAAACACTCGATGGTGTTATCGACGCGCTCGAAGCGTTGTCGCTTTCGGACTTCGCCGTCAGCGCCGCACGGGACCGGATCATGTCGGACATCAACGATCTGATCGACCTTCTGAAAATCAAACGGAACCGGTATGACCTCGATGATGCCATCGACACGACTATCGATCCGGATCCCGATACCATGGAAGAACCGGACACACTCGAAACACCCTCGAACATCACGATCGACGAAAGAACCCTGACTTGGGATTCGGTCGATCACGCGATCGGGTATGAAGTCACGGCTTCCCGGGATGACGATGAGCCGCTCGTTCTTTCCGTCGAAACGCCAACCCTCTCGCTCGACCGACTGCCGGTCGGAACCTACCGTCTTTCCGTCACGGCGATAGGCGATACGTTCTTTTATACCGACTCGTCTTCTTCGGAGACGATCGACTATGACGTCGTTGCCATTCAGCTCGAAACACCGACGAATCTGCGGATCACCAACGGCGTTCTTCGCTTTGATTCCGTGGAAAATGCGGTTGAATATGAAGTGAAAATCAACTATACTGAGTTCATCATCGATGAGAATGTCTTCGACCTGAATCCTTTCGACCTGCCTTTCGGACAGTACGTCATCACCGTCCGTGCGCTCGGAAACGATCAGGCGATTTTCGATTCGGCACCAAGCACTCCCCATACTTACGTCATCGAGCGCGAACTCGACGGATTCGACCGTGTCGTATCCGACATATTGAAACACGAAGTCAAGGAAATCATTTTCGGCTTTTTGAAGAAAACCGATGATTAGGAGGTTTGAAGCATGCACGACTATCTGAGCATGTCGCACACGACCGGTCGGACACTTGAATTCACCTCGTTCAGCGTCGACCCCGAGAAGAGAAAAATCTACAGCGACCCCGAGGTCAACATCAGAATCATCAAAGACAAGGGACTCAAAGATCGCTATCAGGTCCGATTCTTTTCCGACTATGACGTTCATGTTCACCACGAACATGAACGCGGACTCGATTACGCTTTCCGTATGCTTTCGGGCATCCGATCCGTCATGATCGGCCTATACGAAGGCGGCCCCGAATTCGATATCCGCGGGATCATCGAAGGCTTCTACGGCACCCCGTGGTCACACGAAGACCGTCTCGATGCCCTCGATTTCATGAAAGAGGCAGGCATGAACGCCTATTTCTACGCTCCGAAAGATGACAGTTATCACCGTCACTTGTGGCGTACGCCCTATCCGAAAAGAGAGTTGGGGCATCTGCTCGAACTCGTGGACCGCGCGAACCGGAATCTGGTCGACTTTTACTTTTCGATCAGTCCCGGCAACGACTTCGATTACGCCAAGGATCACGAATTCGAACTGCTCTTCAACAAGATCGACCAGTTGCTCGAACACGGAGTGACCCGCTTCGCACTTCTTCTCGACGATATCGACTACGAACTGAAGGGTGAAAACAAGGATCGGTTCAAACGTCCCGGTCTCGCACACGCGTTCATCACGAACCGTCTGAACAACCATCTCAAAAAGAAACTGAAGGACTACGTCCTCGTCATGTGTCCGACCGAGTACGCCCAGAACTGGAATACCGTTTATCGAAAGGACCTCAAGGAGACCATGGACCCGGATGTCGTCGTTTTCTGGACGGGCTACAATACGGTCGCCGAATACATTCCCGACCATGACGGTGAGCGGGTCAGAGACATCTTCGGACACGAACTCATCCTTTGGGACAACTTCCCGGTCAACGACATGGCGACCGACCGGATCTTTCTCGGACCGATCGTCAATCGCGGGAAAACTGCCTGACATAAGGGTGTCATCGCCAACCCGATGGTCGAGTGGCACTTGTCGAAAGTTTCCTCGCTTACCATGGCCGATTACATGGGCTCCGCACGACTATGATCCGGATCTTTCCTACAACAAAGCACTCGACAAACTGGACCCGGGATCAACCCGATCTCAAGAACGACCTTCGCAAGGCGTTTACCGAAAACAACCGTGATCCTTTCGATCTGACGCTACACCGTGAAAGCGATCGACAAAGCGGCCGTCGATGCGCTCGACATGGACGCTTTGAACAAGTACTTCACGCAGACGAACAATTCGTTCGCCCGACTGAAGATACACTACCGAAACCGACCATTCATCGATCAGGCAATGCCGTGGCTCGAACGCTTCGATCGGGATTTCGAACTTTTCAACAAGATTCGTCATGAAACGGCAACCAAGGCCGACACCGCCTACATCGATCAGGCGAAACATACGCTGGGTTCGAATGTCGTCGCCAGACTCGCCAAAAAACTCGGTCTCTATGATGGTCCGATCCACCGAAAAGCCTACGCCGACTTCTGGGACGGCATGAAACGTGATCGCGATGAAACGGTTTGACGTCGTCGTCATCGGCGGAAGCATCGGTGGCGTACTCGCGGCATATCGGGCGGCCCGTTCGAACAAGCGCGTTCTCCTGACCGAACGGACGGCTTGGATCGGTGGTCAGTTCACGAACCAGGCGGTCCCCCCCGATGAGCATCGATACATCGAGGAATTCGGAGCGACACGCTCCTACCTCGCTTTCAGAAACCGCATCCGCGAACACATGAGAGATCGATTTCCGATTAAAGATCATATCCGGGACAATCCGCGCTGGAATCCCGGTCACGCTTCGGTCAGTCGGATCGCCGCACCGCCGAAAGTCGCGCTCCACCTCTTCTATGAGCTGATCAACCCCTATCTGGTCAACGGCACCTTGACATTGATGAGTGAAACCGAGGCCGTCGACGCGACCGTTCGGGATGACGCGATCGAATCGATCACGATCCGGCATGTTCGAACGAACATGGTTGAGACCGTTCACGCCTCCTATTTCATCGACGGAACGGACACCGGAGAACTCTTTCCTCTGACCAAAACCGAATATGTCACCGGTTCCGAAAGCACGTATGACACGGGTGAAGAAAACGCCCCAAAGATCGCCGATCCGAAGGACATGCAGCCGGTGACGTGGGTCGCCGCCGTCGAACTTGACGAAAAGGGGCTCAAGATCGAAAAACCAGACGACTACGACTTTTTCAAGTCCCTCGTCTGGCCCTGCGGCACGGAACCGGTCCTCGGCATGTACGGACCGGATTCGACGACCGGACGCACGAAGCGTTTCGCGCTCTTCGATCATGAAAACGAAGGTCTGTTCGCGCTCTGGTCCTATCGACGCATCCTCGTCCCCGAGGATTACGAACCCGGATTCACCAAAGAGATCTCATTGATCAACTGGCCTCAGAACGACTATATCCTGGGCAATCTCTTCGATGACGAACAGGCGGACCTTCACGCGAAACGAGCTCGGAATCTGACCAAATCCCTGATCTACTGGCTTCAGAACGAAGCGCCTCACAACAACAGAAAAGGGTATCCCGAAATCTCTCTTCGAACCGATGTCCTCGGTACCGATGACGGTCTCGCCATGGCGCCCTATATCCGCGAGTCGAGGCGACTGGTCTCCGAATACCGGATTACCGAGAAGGACATCGGAGCACAATACAACACGGTCCTCCCCCACTACGGGGATTCCGTCGGAATCGGATCCTATCCGATCGACCTCCACATGACGACCCGAAGCAAGCGTTTCACCTATGCCAGGAGTTGGCCGTTCGAAATCCCTCTGGGCGCTTTCATACCCATACGCATGAAAAACCTCATTCCCGCCTCGAAAAACATCGGAACGACCCAACTCACCAACGGGTGTTACCGTCTCCATCCGGTCGAATGGAACATCGGTGAAGTCGCGGGACTTCTCGCTTGCGAAGCCATCGACACGCACGTTTTTCCCAAGGACATCCGTGCCGAGGCGAGCCGTTTGTCCGAATTCCAGAAAAAGCTCGATCATGCCGGGATCACGCGCCGTTGGCCCGATGACGTCATGATCACATGAGAGGTGCGCCATGAACAAGCATATCGTACATATCGTCTTCCATACGCATTGGGACCGTGAGTGGTACTACCCCTTCGAGACATACCGGTATCGTCTGATCGAAGTCATGGACCGCGTCCTGGAAGCGCTCGAAAACAACGAAATCGACTGTTTCATTCTTGACGGACAGACGCTTCCGCTTGAGGACT
>JAGYNT010000042.1 GCA_018399615.1 Acholeplasmataceae bacterium | reverse complement strand
TAAGACTTACGGAACAGGGTGGAGAAGAGAGCAGAGTTCTTTGTGAGAAACAGTTCTATCCGCCGTTCCGATTGACCAGTTCGGTCTATGTCGAAACTTTGTCAGAAAATTCCGCCGAACTCACCCTTTATCCCGACTATGTTCGGGATATCGACACGATCTTCGATATCGTGCTATATCGGAATCAAGTCGAAATCGAACGTCATCGACTGACCAAAGACATGATCGAGGATCCATATATGCCCTATGAGATACGCTATGAAAACCTCGAAGATCCATCCCGCTATCGTGTCGACATATACGCGAGTTATACGAACCCCGACACGGGGATCAGGGAAGACATCCTTTACAAACAAATCGACATCGAGCCTTTAGGCGAATAAACCATAACCCAAGGGGTAAGGAGAGAACAGGAAATGAATTTCAAAAATCGTCCAAAACAGGAAAAAGTACGTATCATCGTCGTAACACTCGTCATTTCGTTATGTCTGTTTTTCGGTATGTTCGCGCATATCATCTTTCCCGATACGATGTTTTCGCAAGTGATCGACAACAGCGTGGGAAAATTTTTCAATATCTGGCGTTTTTTCCAGAACAACTATGTGATCATGCTTGAAAGTCTCGCGATCATCGTTTTCGTCTGGATCATCAACAGGGTTTTGTGTCTCATCATCGCGTTCATGACGAAAAAGGGGCATCGCAGTGAGACGATCGGCAATCTGATCACGAGCTCGATCAAGTATTTCAGCGTCATACTCGCCATTTTCCTGATTCTGAGTGCCTGGGGCGTTCAGGACGCGACGCTTCTAGCCGGTGCCGGCATTTTAGGACTCGCCCTCAGTTTCGGGTCGCAAAGTCTGATCGAAGATGTTATCGCCGGTCTTTTCATCATCTTTGAAAAACAATTCTCGGTCGGTGATTTCGTCAAGATCAATGAGGTCTATGGAAATGTGAAAGACGTCGGAATCCGCATCACGCGAATCGAAGATTTCAATGGGGACATCCTGATTGTCAACAATTCCGATATACGCGGCGCGATCAACATGTCGAATTCACTGTCGACCGCGGTCTGCGATCTGTCGATCTCCTATGATCAGGATATCGAAACGATCGAATCCCTGATCAAGGGACACCTCGATCAGGTCAGAAAGAATATCCCTTCGATCATCGAAGGTCCATATTATTACGGGATTCAGAAACTCGGTGAATCGGCGGTCGTCCTGAGACTCGTCGCCAAGACGGAGGAGATGACACGTTTTGAAGTCGTTCGGGCGCTCAATCGCGAATTCAAAGTGCTCTTCGATCAAAACGGCATCGAAATTCCCTTTCCTCAGGTCGTCGTCCACCATCCCAAGGAAAACAAGACGTTCAAAAAGTCCTGATACGTCCTTCTCCTGGGCAAAGGAACGGTATTGTTTCGGTAAAGTATTCGCGGCTGGTCCTATGAAAATCCGCGTTTCTCGTGTATAATGAAAAGGAAGTGACAAGGAGGCAAACGATGAAACGAAAAACCAAAATCATATGTACGATCGGTCCGGCGATCGACAACGATGACATGATCAGCAAGATGATCGATGCCGGAATGAACGTCGCAAGACTCAATTTTTCCCATGCCGACCATAAGGAACACGGGGATCGCATCAAGATGATTCGCCGTATCGCCAAAGAGAAAAACCGATTCATCGGGATCATGGCCGATACCAAAGGACCCGAGATCAGAACCGGTCTTTTCGAAGATGGGTTCGCTACATTCAAGAAGGGTGATATCGTCGATGTCGTCAAGGAGAACGTCAAGGGCAATGCCAAACGTTTTCATATCGATTGTGACGAGCTTTACGCGGATGTCGAGAAGGATGATTACCTGCTCATCGATGACGGAAAGATGCGTCTCGACGTGATCGATGTGCATGATAGTCGGATCACCTGCAAAGTGTTCAACAACGGAATCATCAAGAGCCGAAAGGGTGTCAACGTTCCCAATGTCAAACTCTCGATGCCGTTCATATCCAAGAAAGACCGTGAGGATTTGATCTTCGTCGCCAAGCAGAAGGTCGACATGATCGCGCTTTCGTTCGTCAGACGCAGGGAAGACGTGCTCGAAGTCAAGGAAATACTGAACGAGGTCGAAGGCCATACGATCGAACTGATCGCCAAGATCGAGAATCAGGAAGGCGTCAACAATCTCGACTCCATTCTCGAAGTCGTCGATGGTGTCATGGTCGCCCGTGGCGACCTCGGTGTCGAAGTGTCGACCCAACTCGTTCCACTCTATCAGAAACGGATCATAAGACAGGCCAATCTCTTCGGCAAACCCGTCATTACGGCGACCCACATGCTCGAGTCGATGATCTCATCGCCGCGGCCGACGCGTGCCGAAGCCTCGGATGTCGCCAACGCCATTCTCGACGGATCGGATGCGATCATGCTTTCGGGGGAATCCGCGGCCGGAGATTATCCGATCGAAGCGGTTCTGACGATGGATACCATCGCCAAAGCGATCGAAGACAGCATTCCTTATGCCGATATATTGCAGCGGGCGATCGAAACGAGTCACCGAAACGTCAATGACGCGATCGGTATTGCCGTAAGCCAGACGGCACTTGCCTTGCCCAAGGCGGAAGTTATCATCGCTTTCACGGAAACCGGTGGGACCGCGCGCCGTATGTCGAGATTCAGACCGTCCGTTCCGATCATCGCCATTACCGACAGTATCGACACGTGCAACCGTCTGTCCTATTACTGGGGCGTGTTCGCGACCAAACGGGACAATGTCACCGATTATGCGCTTTACGACCAGGTCGCCATCGATGTCGCGAGAGATTTCGGTTTTCAACCGGGAACGACGTTGATCATGACCTCGGGATGGGCACAGAAACACGGATCGACCAATACGCTACGAATCATCGATATTCCCGAAGAAGACTAGGAAAAGTTCGTCCACAGGGGCGAACTTTTTTTCGACTTTTTCACCTGTTTCATGCTATAATTTTTTTGTTGAGGCCAAGACTATGTTGAAAGAATTCATCGGTGATCGTCAATTTTATCGGAAACTCCTGACCGTTACGCTCCCGCTCGTCGTCCAACAGCTCATCACGTCGTCGGTGCAACTCGTCGATAACGTCATGGTCGGACGGTTGGGTGAGTCATCGATCGCGTC
Organism: Acholeplasmataceae bacterium; assembly: GCA_018399615.1. Lineage (GTDB taxonomy): Bacteria > Bacillota_I > Bacilli_A > Acholeplasmatales > Acholeplasmataceae > RECG01. The sequence goes on along the minus strand of JAGYNT010000042.1, from coordinate 6,418 downwards.
GGTTTCGGTGGTGAACCAACTCTTTTTTATCGTAATCCTGATCACATTCGGCATCATGGGTGGTGCGGGAATCTATTCGGCTCAGTATTACGGTTCGAAGGATTACGAGAAACTGAGACAGACGTTTCGTTTCAAGATCCTCGCCGCAATCCTTGTCGGGATTCTTTCATTCACGGTATTCACGGTATTCGGACGTACCCTGATCGGCGTTTTCACCGATCAGGAAGAAACGATTGCCGGGGGAATGGATTACCTCCGAGTCGTTCGTTTCAGCATTCTGCCCTGGGTGTTGTCGGTGGCGATCGCCAACACGTTCAGGGAAACGGGAGTCACCAGACCGTTGCTATACATATCGATCGTGGCGATTCTCGTCAACACGTCCTTGAACTTTCTTCTGATCTTCGGGCTGTTCGGTTTCCCCGCGCTCGGCATCGTCGGTGCGGCGATCGCGACGCTCATCGCCCGCGTGCTCGAACTGTGTCTGACGACTCTTCTTCTCATACGGAAAGGCACGATGTTCTCAACGCGAATCAAGGAGATTTTCAACGTGAACCGCGTCGTTCTTTCCGGCATTCTTCTCATGGCGCTTCCGCTTACGCTCAATGAAGGGCTTTGGTCGCTCGGACAAACGACGTTTTTGCACGCCTACTCGACCAGAGGAGACAGCGCTTTGGCGGCGATGAACATAACGAATGCGATCTCGCAGATCGTCTTCATCACGTTCGGGGCGATCGCGACCGGAGTAGCCGTTCTGGTCGGGAACACGCTCGGCAAGGGTGCGCTCGAAGAAGCGCGGGCGAATGCGAAAAAACTGATCGCCGTGTCGGTGGCTTTCGCCGTACTCATGGGCTCGATCCTCTTTCTGCTCAGTTTCTTCGTCATCGACCTTTACGACATCACCGCTTTCACGAAGCGGACGGCCTCTTTCAATATACGCATCAATGCCCTTTTTATTCCGATCTATTCGTTCAACATGGCCCTCTATTTCATCTTGCGTTCGGGCGGGGACATGCGCTCGACGCTCATGATGGATTCGGGATACATGTGGGTTGTCATGGTACCCATCGCCCTCCTGTTGGCCTATGCGACATCTCTTCCGGTAACAATCATGTTTCTGATCGTCCAATCCCTGGACTTGCCCAAACTCTTTTTCGCCCTCAATCGATACCGGAAAGGGTACTGGATCAGAAACCTCGCAATCGCCGAAATCAAAGAACGACTCTGACCTTTCACACATCCGATAGTTTCACATAAATCTATCAAAATCGGCTTTGATATGCTATAATATCTCTTGTTAGGAGTGATTAAATGCCAAATTCAATCTTACTGAACAAACTGGCAAAACTGGCTGTCATTACCGGTGTGAATGTCCAAAAAGGACAAGAAGTCGTCATTCGTACGACAACCGAAGCCAAAGAGCTTGCCCGCGAGGTCGCCAAGGAATGCTATCTCGCCGGAGCCAAACGCGTCAACGTTCAATGGAGCGACGACTTCATCAGCCATGATGCCTTGGCGTATACCGCCGTCGAAGTCTTGGAAGATATTCCGAAGTGGCGGATCGACCAGGCACAGACCTACGTCGATGACGGGGCCTGTTTCATTTCCATCTCTTCGCCTGTTCCCGGTCTGAACAAGGACATCGATGGCATGAAGATGCAACGCTCGGGAATCGCAGTCCAAAAAGCGCTTTATTTTTTTCGTGAATACCTCATGGGAAACCGCGGACAATGGACGATCATCGCCGCTCCGAATCCGATCTGGGCAAAACAGGTTTTCCCCAGTCTCGACGAAGAGCAGGCTGTCGAAGCGTTGTGGAACGCCATTTTCAAGGCTTCGCGCGTGACCGAGGACAACGACCCGGTCGCGGAATGGAAGAAGCACAACGAGACGCTATCGAAGCACAACCGGATTTTGAACGACCATGCGTTCAAGTCTTTGCATTTCCAGAACGGACTCGGTACCGATCTGACGGTCGAACTCGTCGACGATCACGTCTGGGCCGGTGGAAAAGAAACGACGACGACCGGAGTCGTGTTCAACCCGAATATACCGAGCGAAGAAAACTTCACGATGCCCTACAAGTGGGGAACTCAAGGGAAAGTCGTCGCGACCAAGCCTTTGAACTATCAAGGCAAGCTGATCGAGGACTTCTGGCTCGTTTTCAAGGACGGAAAAGTCGTTGACTATGACGCCAAGAAGGAAAAAGGTGCTTTGAAGAATATTCTGGAAACCGATGAGGGAAGCTCATACATCGGTGAAATCGCCCTGATCTCCCATGATTCACCGATTTCGAACACGAATATTCTCTTTTTGAACACGCTCTTCGATGAGAACGCTTCGTGTCATATGGCACTGGGCAGAGCATACCCGATGAACATCAAAGATGGCATCAATACCCCGATCGAAGAACTCGAAAAGCGGGGATACAACAAGTCGATGGTACACTCCGATTTCATGTTCGGAAGCGAAGACATGACCATTACTGAAATCGTGCCGATTATGAGTCGAATCAAGGTGTTTGAACGGGAATTATCATCTGGGCAAACGAGGTTAACCAGCCGGGAAAAAGCAGGTGTCACCGTGAAACGGCCTTTCGATTTCAACTATCTCACTGGTCTGAAAGCGAATAAGGCGAGCAGTCGCTTCGCCTACCTCGTCGGTAGGGCCGATGTCGAAAAGAACACGTACTTTGGCGTTACGCCTTATATGCATGACGGCAGCAGGCGAAATCAAGCGAAACCATGGAAAATGGGGATTTCGTCTTCGAGACAGAGGATACAATCCTCTCCTTATGCCAAGAACAAAACCGAAGAAAACCTTCATGACGACTGGTACGTCCATACTTTATCGCCATGACATCAAGACCAAGGACCTATCCCGAGCATACCTTCCGTTTTCCTCTTTGTCCTCCATCGTCGATGTCATCGACGCGCAGACGCTTCTTTGTCGGCGGAGTTGACTGGCAACGATCATTGCCTTCTATCATGTGGGACGAAAAAGCCCCTGAGACTTATGGAAAACCGTCAAGAAGAACAAGAACTACGCAGACGTTCAACGGTACCCTTTATTACAACGGACATTAGGTTTCGCCGAAAAGACGCAACTCTTCCTGCGATGTCAATAGTGAACGTAACCCACGCTTCATCACTGAACTGATTTCGATGAGACCTTATCGCGCAAAAGACTCGCCATCTATTACAGGCTCAGGATGGCGTGATCACGATGACTCCGGATGTTTACTGCTACGACGTCAGACAACAGACGACCGTACTGCTCTACGGCAAGCGGGAGTATGCGATTTCGAGTCTTTATTTCATCGGTGAAAGACTGATCGTCACCGCCACCGATATGAAGGATTACGGACTCAATCAGAATCGTCATTTCCATATCATCGAAGAGGGGAATCTCAAATGTTTCAAGTCCTTCGGTCTCTCGATCGGAAACTCGGTCGGTACCGATGTCAGACTCGGAATGAGTCGCCTCTATGTCGAGGAGGAAGACCGTCTTCTGTTCGTTTCGACTGTGGATGATCACAGCGAGATCATGGCGCTTTATCAGACCGGAGCACTCGAGACATTGTTCGAGTTCAAGGGCAGCATCGACGGGCTCGTCAAGATGAATGGGGACTATTATGCGATCGGTCTTTACCGGCAGCACTTGCAGGAAATCTATCGTCTCGATTTCGAGCAGAACAGCGTCCGTCTCGTCACGCGTTACAATCGTGAGGTTCTTAAAGACGCATATGTCGCCAAACCCAAGCCGATCACGTTTACAAGCGACGGACACAAGATCAAGGGGTTCGTGCTTTACCCCAAGGACTTCGATCCCGAGAAGAAGTATAAAACCATTCTCGATATCCATGGGGGGCCGAAAACCGTCTATGGTCAGGTCTATTACCACGAGATGCAGTATTGGGCGAACCTCGGCTATATCGTGCTTTTCGCCAATCCGCGCGGCAGCGACGGCAAGGGCGACGCGTTCGCCGATATCCGTGGCAAGTACGGGACGATCGATTATCAGGACCTCATGCGGTTTCTGGATCGTGCGCAGAAGCGCGTACCCGCCATCGATTCAAATCGGCTTTTCGTCACGGGGGGTTCCTACGGAGGCTTCATGACGAATTGGATCGTCGGTCATACGAATCGTTTCCAAGCCGCCGTCACGCAACGGAGCATCGCCAACTGGGTGTCGTTCCATGGGACGTCCGATATCGGATATTTCTTTTCGAAAGACCAGACGGCGGGACATCCTCTCGATGATCTCGAACGGTTGTGGGAACATTCGCCGATCAAGTATGCCAGACAAGTCGAAACGCCGCTTCTCTTCATTCATTCGGATGAGGATTACCGGTGTCCGATCGAACAGGCGATGCAGTTTTTCACGCTTCTGAAGGAAAAGGGTCTTGACACGAAGTTCGTCTGGTTCAAGGGTGAAAACCATGAGCTCTCAAGAGGCGGAAAACCGCAGGCACGGAGCTTGCGTCTCGAAGAGATGACGACGTGGTTTGAAACACATGAGAAACAGATCGATAAAACAGGAGGTCGATGAGACATGTGGTGGGAACAGCTTTCACTCTTTCAACAGATCATGTTCGTTCTCGCAGTCGGGACGACCGGAATCATGGTTTTGTTCATCGTACTGATGCTCTTGGGCATCGACGGTGACGGAGGACTCGACGGGGACTTGGGTGATCTCGACCTCGATGTGATCAACGACGAGCCTCTGAGTTCGCTTGGCGGGATGCGTTTTATCACGATTCGCGGGTTTCTGGCATTCACGAGTGTGGGTGGTTGGGTCGCCTTCATTCTCGCTGACGTCGTGTCGTCCGCGGTGGCCGCGCTCTTCGGTGCGCTCGCGGGTGTGATCGCCGCCTATCTGCTTCAACTCGCCTTCGAGGCGACCATGAAACTCGAGTCGAGTGGAAACATCGACTATGCGAATGCCATCGGCAAGCGCGCGGTCGTCTATATTCGGGTTCCGAAGAACGGAACAGACAAAGGCAAAGTCGTCATGACTTTGCAATCCCGGTACGTCGAAATCGACGCGATCACGGAAGAGGATGAAGATCTTCTGACGAACGCGCAGGTCGAAGTCGTCGGTACCAGAAATCGGACAACGCTTATCGTTAAAAAATCCACTAAAGGAGAAATGAAATAATGTATGTTATGTTACAGTTGAGTGATTTCATCGGTCTGTTCGTCACGATCCTTGTTATCGCATTTTCGGTCATCGCGTTCATCGTTACGCGGATCAAGAAGTGTCCGGCCGACAAGATTTTGGTCATCTACGGTAAGGTCGGAAGCGAGGTCGACGGAACGACATCTTCGGCCAAGTGTATGCACGGGGGCGCGAAATTCATCTTCCCGTTCATCCAGGCCTATCAGTTTCTCGATCTTACACCGCTATCGATCCCGGTAGACTTGGCGAATGCTCTTTCTCGTCAGAACATCCGGATCGACGTGCCTTCACGGTTTACCGTCGGTATTTCGACCGAAGACGGCGTCATGCAAAATGCCGCGGAACGTCTGCTTGGTCTGCAACTATCGGAAATACAGGAACTCGCGAAAGACATCATCTTCGGTCAGCTTCGTCTCGTCATCGCGACGATGGATATCGAAGAGATCAATACGGACCGAGACAAGTTCCTCGAAGCCGTATCGGGTAACGTCGAATCCGAACTCAAGAAGATCGGTCTGCGTCTGATCAACGTCAACGTCACCGACATCAACGATGAATCGGGTTATATCCAAGCACTCGGTAAAGAAGCCGCAGCGAAAGCGATCAACGACGCGAAGAAGTCGGTTGCCGAAAAGAACCGTGACGGTTCAATCGGTGAAGCCAACGCCGTTCGTGACCAGAGAATCTCCGTTGCCAGCGCGAATGCGAAGGCCGTAGACGGCGAAAACGTCTCGCTCGGTGATATTTCGAAGTCGAACGCGGATCGTCGTGAAATCGAAGCCGAATCGAATCGACGGGCAACCGCTGCCGAAAAGATCGCCGCAGCGAAAGCGCTCGAAGACTCCTATGTCGCGGAACAGAACGCGGAAATCGCGCGTGCCCAAAGAGAAAAGGCGACACTCGAAGCGGACGTCATCATCCGTAGTGAGATCGAACGTAAGAAACTCGTCATCGAAGCCGAAGCGGTTGCTGAAGAAACACGCCGCAAGGCACAAGGTGAAGCGGACGCGATCTATGCGAAACTCGAATCCGAGGCTCGCGGTAACTATGAGATTCTGTCCAAGCAGGCTCAAGGTTTCAAGGAAATTGTCGCAGCTGCGAACAACAAGTCCGATGAAGCCGTCAAACTGCTCATCGCCGATAAACTCGAAACGCTCGTTCAGATCCAGGTCGAAGCGATCAAGAACCTCAAGTTCGATAAGATCACGGTTTGGGATGGTGGCAGCAAAGACGGTACGAC
>JAGYNT010000041.1 GCA_018399615.1 Acholeplasmataceae bacterium | reverse complement strand
GTCGGCGACGAATTTCGGTTCGCGAACCTTCCACAGGAAAATACCGAGTAGGACGACCATGATGATTCCCACCGTTATGTAAATGGCGGTCTGTCTTTCATAGGCGTGTTTATCGAGATCGCTGAACATGATGATGTTGACGGCGAGAATACCGCCCGCCGCTCCCATCAGACTGATGATCGCGTTGGCCTTGCTGCGAAGAGGCTTGATCGTGACATCGGGCATGAGGGCGACCGCAGGTGAACGATAGAGCGCCATGCCGACGAGTGCGATAAAGAGAATCGCCATGAACACGATGAATGTCACGGGATCGTTCGCCGTCACTTCCCAGGCTCTCGCACTCAGATAGTTGTAGTAGACATCCTTGATGATCGACTGGTCGCGCATACTCAAAGGCTCGGTGGAATCGGCGATTTTTTCCATGCGTACGCGGATCTCGTCATTCCAGCGATCGTAGTCCTCGGCACGGATCAAACCTTCTTGATAGCTTGCTTCCCGTTCGGTCACCATGATCTCGATGACGATATCCCAATGATCGGGATCCGAAAGGTCGGCATCCTCGGCGAATGCCACGCCATAGTGGGCATCGACGATATCGGTCTGTTGAATCTCGAGCGACTGTCGATGATCGGCGAACGACAACGCCATGAAAGCGAACGCCGCGATCACGGTCCCGACAATCACATAGGGCGTACGTCTCCCCAGCCTTGAATTCGTTTTATCGGAGAGCGCCCCGATGATCGGCAACAGGAATACGGCCATGATGTTGTCGAGTGCCATGACGATTCCCGACCACGTCTGATTGAGTCCGAACTTGTCGATCAAAGCACGCGCGACGATCATGTCGTACGTCTGCCAAAAAAGGGAGATACCGAAAAAAATCAGTCCGATGAAAAAGATTTTCCGGTGATCCAATTTCATCCTGGAGATCCCCTTTCCTTAATACGATTATATCACGTATGAATTGCCGGTGTCACGCATGATTTCCTCGTTTCACACACGGATGAAAGGAAAGGGACCCTGGGGTCCCTTGTCGAAATTAACGTTTTGAGAATTGAGGTGCTTTTCTTGCCTTCTTGAGTCCTGGCTTTTTCCGTTCTTTCTTGCGTGGGTCACGCGTGATGAGACCCGCCGGTTTGAGCGTCTTGCGGAGATCGGGATTGATCTCGAGCAAAGCTCGTGTGATACCGAGACGAATCGCACCGGCCTGACCGGTTTTTCCGCCGCCGTTGACATTGACGACGATGTCGTATTTGCCTTCACTTTCGGTGAGTGCCAATGGTTGAAGAACGTCCAAGCGTGTTGCCGCGGAAGGAATGTATTCCTCAAACGGACGACCGTTGATGATGAATGCACCTTTGCCGTTGGAGAGTATGACGCGAGCTACCGAACTCTTGCGACGTCCCGTGCCCATGTATTGTGCTGTTTCGTTCATGTTATACCTCCAAACTTTCTGGTCTTTGTGCGATATGCTTGTGTTCAGGTCCCGCATAGACGAACAATTTCTTGGCCATCTGGCTCCCGAGCTTGGTATGTGGCAACATACCGATGATCGCTTTTTCGACCATACGCGTTGGAAATTTCGCCATGACTTCTTTGGCTGGCGTGCTTTTCAAGCCTCCGGAATAACCGCTGTGGCTATAATAAAGCTTCTTATCCCATTTCTTGCCTGTCAATTTGATCTTTTCCGCGTTGACTACGATCACATAGTCGCCATTGTCTACATGAGGAGTGTAGGTAGGCTTATGCTTTCCTTTCAAAACGGAAGCGACTTCGGTCGATAGACGACCGAGGGTCTTGTCCTTTGCGTCAACGACGTACCACTTGCGTGTGATGGTACTTTCGTTCGCCATAAATGTTTTCATGTTGTTCTCTCCTTATTTTTGGGGTCAAATAAGGGCTAAGTGGATCTTCCTGTTCCTAAATGTACCTATGTAATGATACTATAAGTATCGGCAATTGTCAACCGTTTTATCGGGGTTACCCGGTGAAACCACCACCTTTTCGGTTCAAAACCGGTGATTATGCGCATACGCCTCGATTTGACAGCCATTTCCGCTCTCAATCGATTATACGTGGAGTATGGAACCCATCAAAGCACACGATCTCGTGTGCTGTTTGAGCTTGCCGGTTCTAAGGCTGTTGGAGAGCAAAGTCCTGGATGGAGCATTCTCATTTCATGAGATCGTTTATTCGCTTCGGGACTGAAACTGTGCCATGATCGCACCGAACAACGACTTTTTCTTTGCTTACAACAAACTCGTCTTGGACCTGGCCAAGCGTTCAGGAGCGAACGCGAAACGTGAGACTCAGCGCTTAAGCCAGATCAAGAATCTGTTCAAGGATTACTGGAATTCGCATTATACAACAAAAAATGCAATATTATACAACACGAAAATCAAATTCGATCCCTTAGCAAAGGGGTCTATGCTTATATATGGTACATGTTGCTGCGAAAGGCAGGTACTATAAGTATCGGCAATTGTCAACCGTTTTATCGGGGTAACCGGGTGAAATCGCCATCATTTCGGGCTTGAACCGATGAAAATGCGCTCATGCCCCGTTTTGACTGTCCTTTTCGGTCTCAATCGATTATACTTGGAATAAACACACAGAAGGAGGTGTTCGCCATGTCACTGCGCGGACACATCGAAGCCGACCTGTTTCAGGCCACCGGGCTCGCTCGGCTTGCCGATCACGTTTACCTGATCGACGATGAGGCGAAATCCGGGTGGTGCGAACGCATCCGTTCGCGGTGACTGTTTGGAAATCAAATCCCTGATCGTTTCTCCTTCGATGTTGAGAAAGCGTGGTTATGGAAAAAACTCCTTGAAACAATCAGGACTATGCCGGGGAACGAAGATCGGACGCCTCGTCCGTCCTTTACCGTTTCCATGATCGGCCACGTTCTTTTCCCATATGGGCTATCGCGGATTTACGACGCCGTGTCATGACGTAGGCAAATCCCTATAAGTCCGGAATATTTCCGTAAGAAAGACACGAAACCCCGATTCCGATGCCTTTACTGTCTGTGTGACATCGCCGATTCCGATCGGCTTTTCTTCAAGTTTCCGTTTACGATCGGCGATGATCGCGTCCAGTTTCTTGACGGGATCATAGCGTTCGAAGAGCTTTCAGGCGTGCCGAGCTTTCGATCGGTCAAAAGACCGAATTCAAGCGACTCGAAGCTCATGTCATCGAAACCGATCTTGTTCCTTGATCCGTTTCGCCGTATGGCGTGAACGGCTGTGGGAGCACCGCGACGAAACGGACCGTTTCGATGAGATGATAGAATGTGATCAGTATTTCCTGTTCCTTGGGATCCTCGCTCTTCGAGCGTTTCCCACGGTTCGGAAACATCGATATACTTGTTGGCGTGACGCGCGACTTCACAACTTCTTCGGGAATTAACTTCGGCGACATAAACTTTCATCGATTTACCATTGCCGGCAACGCGGCAAGCGCCAGCACACTGAAGCTCCAGTTCGAACGGCTCATCGAGGATGACCCGTTTGACGAATCCGTTCCGATACTTGTTGGCCATGCCGATCGTTCGGTGTTGAGATTTCCGATCGTGTTGGCAAGATCCGTATTGTTTCGCTCGATCGAAGTTCATAGGTGATGTTTCCATCCTGCACTTGAAGGGAATTTCGTGCAAAACATAGTAACGGACGGTATCGACACCCGAAATACTCGACGAGATCATCCGTCGCTACATGACGTTTCCGACAGGTTTGCTCATCGCGCTTTATCGACCAGAATCCACGGATGTCCGAAAACCTGTCGGGGAGTTCAGGACCGGGAGCGGAAGAGATTTGGCCAATAGATCGTATGTGAGCAGAAAGACATATCCTTGCCGATCGAGATGGACATCGGCGGGCCGAAATATTTCTCATCACATCTCGGTCTTCCGGTTGATCGGGGTGATAACTCGAGACCGGTAATGTAATTGCTCAGAGGGCATCGATCCAGGGGGGACATAGACGACGTGCCCGGGAGCGAAGTCCCACCCCGGGTACGCCCCATTGGAACGACGTCCGTAAATGGAAAGATCCGGAAGCGGTTCTTCGAGAAAGTTGGATCATCTCGTTGCGTCGCGATTCGGGTTCTGATGAACTCCGGGTGTTTGATGTGTTCGAGCAAACGATCCTGATACGGGGTGAGCTTGAGAAAGTAGGCGTCCTCGCTCGTCGGACATTTATCGCCTCCGGGACCCTTGCCGTCGACGATGTCCTTCTCGAGAACGAAAGACTCCTCGGCGATCGAATACCACCCCTCGTATTTCCCGAGATAGATATCGCCCTGGTCATAGAGCTTCTTGAAAATCGCCTGTACGGCGCGCTCATGGTGTTCTTCGGTCGTCCGGATGAACTGATCGTAATCCACGTGGACCGAGGCGTAGATCCGCTTGATCTCATCGGATATGTAGTCGACGTAAGCACGGGGCTCCATGTTCGCTTCACGCGCTTTCGTCTCGATCTTCTGGCCGTGTTCATCGGTTCCCGTCTGAAAAAAGACGTCATAGCCGTCGAGTCTTTTGAAACGGGCGATCGCATCCGCCAGGATCGCTTCATAGACATTGCCGATATGGGGGATCGCCGAACTGTAGGCAATCGCGGTCGTCAGATAATAAGGTTTTTTCATGATGAGCCTCCTCTTAAAAATAAAACCGTCCTTGAAAAACACTCTAAGGACGAATCTCTCGCGGTACCACCTTAGTTCCGGAAAACGTCTTCCGGCACTCGAATTCCTTAACGCGGAACAGACGTCTTGGCCTACGTATCGACCAAAAGGCTCAAAAGCCATCTCGGACCGCCCATCGGTTCGTTTTCACCACCCACGAACTCTCTGTCTTTCGAATGATACGGCCGATTCTTTCTCATTGCCTCTTCGATTAGTCATATTATCTTATAAAACGTCCGAAATTGCAAGCCCTATCGGTCGATTTTGTATGCGCGGTATACGTCGCTTTTCGTCGTGTTGCGTTCTTTGGCGACGCGTTTCATCGCTTCTTTTTCATCCATACCCTCTTTGATATGGTGATCGACGTGGTCGATGATCGTCATCGACATGAGCGGATTTTCACGTAAGTCCTTGCCGAGAAGCAGGACGTATTCGCCTTTTTCGTTGATCGCCAACGACTGACTTTCCCTGAGTGTCGTCCGCGTGACGGTCTCATAGATTTTCGTGAGTTCACGCGCGAGCACGAGCTCGCGATCACCGAGTATCCGTTCGAGCAGTTCGAGCGTCTTTTTGACGCGTCTCGGAGACTCATAGAAAATGAGCGTTTCCTTTCGATTCCGATAGGATGAAACCAGTTTTTCCGCATCCGACGCCTTTCTCGGAAGAAAACCGATGAATGTGAAGGGGGCCGTCATCAGACCGGACGTGACGAGTGCCGCGAGCAATGCGCTCGCTCCGGGGATCGCGACAACCGAAAAACCTTGCCTGATCGCTTCCTGAACGGCCTCGTAACCGGGATCGCTTACAACAGGCGTTCCGGCATCGCTGATGATGGCGACGTCGTCGCCATGCCGGAGATCTTCGAGGATGCGTTCCTGTTTGAACGACTTGTTGTGTTCATGGTAGCTTTCCAGCTCGTTTCTGATGGCGTAATGCGAAAGCAGTTTCAAGGAAACCCGCGTATCCTCGGCATAGATCCGTTTGACGTTTTTGAGCGTTTCAACGGCTCGAAAGCTCATGTCCCCGAGATTTCCGATCGGTGTGGATACGAGATAAAGGGTCGCTTTTTGATCGCGGAAGCTTTCCTGGATCATGACTCGACGATACGCATGGCGCGGCTTTTCAGATCCTTCTCGGCATAGATCAGTCGCATCAATCGCTCTTTTTTCTGTTGATCGATCAAAAAGCGTTCCCGTACCTCTTCGAGCAGATCGTGTTCGAGCGTATTGTAGAAATCGTCCAGCAGCATGAGCCGCAAGAGGTTCAGATAGACGATTCCCCGAATCGTGATGCTATCCGATTCGAAAAACGCGAGCGTCTCATCGAGATTGTCGCTGAGTGAAAAATGATACTCCTTGTAAATATCTTCGCCGACTTCGGCCAGCATCATGTGAAGCAGGCGGGTTTCAAGTGCGGTCGGCAAACCGTCGACCGACGCCAGATGCAAGGCCAGGTCAAGAAATTTCAGTTTTCTCTTTCGATCGAGTTGACTGAGAAGCATGGATTTCCCTCCCATACATGGTTTCCAGTTCGTCGGAACAGACGTTTTTCTCCCGGTAGAGGATAAGCGGCGGATCGACCGAGAGACCCGTTTCACCGTCTTTGACGGCATGAATGAGTACGTGGTTCGGTTGACGATCGGCATAGGGATGCACGAACCGAAGTCGTTTGACTTCGATGTCTTCTTCCTTGAGTTCTCTTGTGATTTCAAGGAGTCTTTCGGGTCGATGGATCAGATAGAGATAACCACCGGTCTTGAGCAGTCTCCCAGCGCTTCTCGCGAGCTCCTTGAACGTGACCTTCAGTTCATGCCTGGCGATGGCGCGTTCGTCGCTGTCGTTGATACGGGCGTCCGGCGTCACTTTGAAGTACGGCGGATTGGTCACGATGCAGCAGACCTTTTTGATTTCGAGGTCCTTGAGATCGCCATGGATGACGCGAAGTCGGTGTTCGAGCCCATTGAGTTCGATGTTTTTTTGTGCGAGATCGGCAAGCCTTTTCTGGATCTCGACACCGATGATGTCGGCGCGTGTCTTTTCACTGAGCGATAGCATGACCGAACCCGTTCCGGTTCCCAGATCGAGCACCGTTTTCGCTTTCTTTGGCGGGAATGCGGGCGAACCGCGAAAGCAGAATGGAATCGAGGTTGAAAGACTGTCTCGGTCCTGAAGGATCGACAGGTTCGTTCCGAGCAGTGTCGGATCACGTCGTTTTCTTGTCGGGAGACGTCCGCGGCTCCATCCATTCCTGGTAAATCGCCGTCATCCTGAAGACGCACACGGACCTTCTGGCCGATGATGTTGAGTTGAACGACCGTTCCCTTCCGTCCTGGTCATGACGGTTTCCTTGAGATCCGGCAGTGTCTTCTTCAGCCTGTATAGGCATCGTCTTCATACTTGATACAGCGTAATAAAGCTGCCGCAGATCCCGGAGATCTTTGCGGGTTCAAGGAAATGTTCTGTTTTTCATTCGATCGAAACGGGTTCGAACTCGCCGATGAAGGTCGTACAGCACAGAATCAATCCGCATGGACCGATTCCGCCAATCAGTTTGGCGGCATCGCGTGGTCCGACTTGTCTGAGTTCGATCCGGGTATGATAGACTTCGCTCAGATCACGGACAAGACCGCGGAAGTCGACGCGTGTCTCCGACTCGAAATAGATCAGAAGTCGCTTGCGGTCGAGCGTATACTCGGCGGCAAGCACCTTGATTTCCAGCTTGTTCTTGACCGCGAGACCTTTCGTCTTGTTGACGATATCGGGCGCGAGTGAGCGATTGTACTCGTATTCCTCGAGATCTTCGGCGGTCGCGATTCTGAGGACAGGCTTCAATTCCGCCGTAATCTCCGATTCGGCAATGTCCTTGAACAGGTAGACCTGACCGACTTCAAGGCCTCGCATCGTTTCAACGACGACTTGCTGATGAAGGTCGATCTTGAGATCCCCATATGAAAAATAATATTTCTTGCCAGCTTCTTTGAACTGGACGAGTGCAACATTCATGCCTTCACTCCTTTGTTTCCAGTATGCTCGCGGTCATATCGAGTGCGAGCATCAGGTTGATGTTGTAGGCTTGTTTTTTAAGCAGATCCTGAATGCGATCGATCATCCGGTTGATTTGCGGAATGGACATCCTTTCGCTGTGGCGATGGATGTCTTCACGCAAAAAAGCGAATGCGATCGGTTGGTTCATCTTGTCGTGGACAAGATCGAGGATGTAGATCAGAAGCACTTCGAGAAACGTTTTGAAAAACTCGCGATTCTGAACGAGGAACTGTCCGTTTTCACTGAAATGAAGGATCATCGATGTTTTCGTGTCATCCCAGATCTCGGACATCCCGGAAATGAAATCGACCAGCAAAATGAAATTCGGATCCATGGAAAGTTCGACGGCCTCATCGAGATCCCTGGTCACGTAGGGTGCGATCGAAGCGAGTCGCCCTTCGATGCCCTGCTCGATCAGATAGCCTTCGAGTTCCTTTTCGTTCGGACTCTTGAGTTTCACGATCTGGCTTCTCGATACGATCGTTTTGAGAACGTCATCCACGTTCTCGGTCAGGAGGAACCCGTGAATGTTTTCATTCTGCGGTTCTTCCATGAACTTCAAAAGGCTGTTGGCGGCGCTCTTGGTCAAGCGGTCGACATGTCTGATGCAGTAGACTCTCGGACCGTCTATGAGCGCGGTTTTGGAAAATTCTTCCTGCAGCGTCAGAATCTGTTCCTTTTTGACTTGCAGACCTTCGGGTTCGATCACCATGAGGTTCGCGGCCTTCCGTTCATGGATACGGGCTTTGAGACGATCGGATTTCCCTTGATGTTTGCTCATGATCATATAGGCGACATCGAGAGCGAGTCTTGTCTTTCCGCTCCCTTTGGGTCCAGTCAACATGTAGAGGTGTGCGAGACGATTCTTTTCAATCGCCCGTTCGAAAAAACGATACGAATCTTTCATAACAGATCACGAATCTTTTCCAGGATCTCCGCTGCGAGATCATCGAGGGACCGGTTTCCGTCGACGATGCGAATGCGGTCGGGAAACATCTTCGCGACTTCGTGATAGCCTTGCCGAACCTTGTGATGGAAGGCCTTCGATTCCTGGTCGAGCCGATCGAGTTCTTTCCTTTGCGAGATCCTGCCGATTCCGACTTCCGAAGCGACATCGATGTAAAAGGTCCGATCGGGCATGTTTTCGGTTGCGTATCGGTTGATCTTGAGGATGAAATCGAAACCGAGACCGCGCGCGTACCCCTGGTAGGCGAGCGAACTGTCGATATAGCGGTCACAAAGCACGATCCTGTTCTCGCGCAGTGCCGGCAAGATCACTTCATCGATGTGTTGGGCGCGAGCCGCGGCGAACAGCAACGCTTCGGCATGCGGTGTTACGCCCTCATACTTGGGATTCAACAAAACGTCGCGAATCGCTTCGGCGACCTTCGAACCGCCCGGTTCCCGGGTCGTCTTGATGTCGAAGGTACGGCCGAGCTTCTCACGGATCAGTCTGATCAATGTCGTCTTGCCGGAACCTTCTCCGCCTTCGAATGTGATGAACATGGCCACACCTCCCTTATGGATATTATAACATGTCTGCGTGCCGTTTCTTACTCAATATTTGACGCGTACGAGGAAAAGTCCGCGGGCTTCCGCCGTCTTGCCGGCGAGTTCGCGATCCTTCGTTTCGAAAATGTCGTCAATGACATCCGGTTCGATCCTGTGTTGCCCGATTTCGATCAACGTTCCCATGATGGAACGGACCATATAGCGCAGGAAACTGATCCCGTCAAAGGTGAACACATAGGCTTTCTTCGTTTCTTTGAGGGTAAGACTGTGAATCGTTCGAACCGTCTCTTTCCCTTTCGTGTAACGACAGAACCCTCTGAAGTCATGCGTCCCCTCGAACTTGGATAAAAGGTTTCGTACGACTTCGATATCGAAATCGGGGACGTATGTTTCGTACCTGCTGTTGAACACGGTACTCGGTTTCTTGGCGATGACATAGCGGTAGATCTTCCCCTTCGCGCTGTGTCGGGCGTGAAAACGCGCGTGAACGGGTTTGATTTTCATGATTCGGATGTCATTGGGCAGACGCAGGTTGAGCGCACGAACCCAGATCGCCGGATCGAGATCGAGATCGGTTTCGAAGTGAAAGGGCATCTTCAAGGCATGAACACCC
>JAGYNT010000040.1 GCA_018399615.1 Acholeplasmataceae bacterium | reverse complement strand
AGTGATAGGTTTTTTCCTGTTTTTCCAGTCTTTTCATGAACTCGCCGATCGAATGTGCGCCATGAACGACGGCGACGTTGACGGTTTGTCCGGCGAGATCATAGCTCGCTTCCTTGATGCCTTGTTGTCCGCGGACATCCATGAACTCCAAAGGAGCGCTCTTTCCGGTCAGTTTTTCGGCAAGCGTTCTGAGAGCCGCTTCCATGACGCCACCGGTCGCTCCGAAGATCGCGGCGGCACCGGTATACTGGGCAAGGTCGCCGAACGGCTCCATCGGACGCAGATTCTTGAAATCGACTCCGTGTCGTCTGATCAGGCGACCGAGTTCCCGCGTCGTAAGAACGATGTCGACATCCTGGTATCCGTCTCGTCCCATGCCCGGACGCATCGCTTCCGCTTTTTTGGCGATACAGGGCATGATCGATACGGAAACGACGTCTTTCGCTTTCAAGTCGAGTTTCTCGGCGTAATAGGTCTTGATCAGGGCCCCCGCCATCTGTTGTGGGGACTTGCACGTCGAGACGTTCTTGATGTATGAGGGCGCGTATTGTTCGAGGTAGTTGATCCAACCGGGTGAGCACGACGTGAACATGGGAAGAGGCAACCCGTTTTCAAGCCGATGCAAAAACTCCTTGGACTCCTCCATGATCGTCAAATCGGCCGTGAAGTTGGTATCCATGATTTCATGGACGCCGAGTTCATAGAGGGCGGCGAACATCTTGCCTTCGACGTTCGTTCCCGGCGGATAACCGAATTCCTCTCCGAGAGCCGCACGTACTGCCGGAGCGACTTGGACGATGACCGTCTTATCCGGGTTTCTGAGGGCACGTTCGAATCGTTTGATGTCGTCTTTCTCGCGCAGCGCGCCGGTCGGACACGACTGGATGCACTTGCCGCAATAAATACAGCCCGAGTCCTCGAGTTCGTGAAACTGGGCGGGACCGACGTATGTCACGGCACCGCGCTGATTGAAATCGAGAACGCCGATCCCCGTATATTTCTGACACGCGGAGACGCAACGCCCGCAAAGAATGCACTTGCTCGAATCGATGACCATGGCATCCGATGACATGTTGAGGTGGCTTTCCTTGAGTTCGAAGCCATAGAGATCGCTGAATTCGTTCCCGATGGAATATTTGCGTAACAGCTCGAGAAATTCACAGTCGTTTTCACGGGAACACTTGAAACACTCGAAGTGGTGGTTGGAAGCGAGCAGTTCGAGATTCATCGTGACATAATTGTAGATGTTCTGATTTTCGGTGACGATCCGCATGTCCTCATAGACTTTGGTCCGGCAGGCCGGCTTCAGATTTTTCGATCCGTCGACTTCAACCGAACAGAGACGACAGTTTCCTTCCTCGTGAATCCCTTCGAGATAGCATAGTCTCGGCACGAATATGTCATGTTTTTCGCATGCTTTCAAAACCGTGTAGTCCTCGGGAACGACATAGTTCTTGTCGTTGATGTGGATATTGATCGATTTTCCCATTTAGTTCGCCTCCGTCCTGTCGATTTTCGATGTCGTGATCGCGCCGACCGGGCACATCTGCTTGCAGGCGCCACAGCGGATGCAAAGATCGAGGTCGAGCTCGTGTACGTTTCTCGGCCACCCTTTGATCGCCCCAACGGGACAGTTGGTCGCACATTTCGTACAGCCGATGCAGTTGTCGTGAATGTAGAAGTTCGTCAGTTCCCGACACACGCCGGCCGGACACTCCTTGTCGATGACGTGCGCGACGTATTCGTCGCGAAAATGCTTGAGCGTCGACAACACGGGATTCGGTGCCGTTTGCCCGAGACCGCAGAGCGAGGTCTCCTTGATCATGCTGCCGAGTTCTTCGAGCGTGTCGAGATCCTCGAGTTTGCCTTTGCCCTGACAGATCCGGTCCATGATGTCGAGCATCCGTTTGGTTCCTTCGCGACACGGCGTGCACTTGCCGCACGACTCCTCGACGGTGAACTCGAGATAGAAGCGCGCGACATCGACCATGCAGTTGTCTTCATCCATGACGATCATGCCGCCGGATCCCATCATCGAACCGAGCGCGGTCAGACGGTCGAAGTCGATGCCGGTATCGATGTCTTTGATCGTGATGCACCCACCGGAAGGGCCACCGGTCTGAACGGCTTTGAACTTCTTTCTGTTGGGGATGCCGCCCCCGATGTCTTCGATGACTTCACGCAAAGTCGTCCCCATCGGGACTTCGATCAGCCCGGTGTTCTTGATCTTTCCACCGAGTGCGAACACTTTCGTCCCACTCGACTGCTTCGTTCCGATCGATTTGAACCACGCCGCACCCTTGGTGAATATGACGGGAATGTTGGCGAACGTTTCGACATTGTTGACATTCGTCGGTTTTCCCCAAAGACCTGAGGCCGCCGGATAGGGAGGTTTGAGTTTCGGCATGCCGCGATAGCCTTCGATCGATTGGATCAAAGCGGTTTCCTCACCGCATACGAACGCACCGGAACCGAGTCTGAGTTCGATGTCGAAAGAGAAGTCCGTTTTGAGTATGTTCTGACCGAGCAGGTTCTTTTTCCGTGCTTCCCCGATCGCATGATTCAATCTTTTGACCGCGGTCGGATACTCGGCCCGAATGTAGATATAACCTTGGGAAGATCCGATGGCGTACCCGCAGATCGCCATCGCTTCCAAAACGGAGTGTGGGTCGCCTTCAAGAATCGCCCGATCCATGAATGCTCCTGGATCACCTTCGTCCGCGTTGCATACGACGAACTTTTCCGAAGCCTCGTTCTGATATGCGAACGCCCATTTCTGACCGGTAGAAAAACCGCCACCACCGCGACCACGCAAACCGGATTGACGCACGAGATCGATCGCTTCGATCGGTGTCATCTCGAATATGGCCTTGGCGAGTCCGAAGTATCCGTCGTGGGCGATGTAATCCTCGACGTCATTGAAATCGATGTTTCCACAATTGCGCAGAGCGATCCGTTTCTGTTTCAAGAAGCGGGCATAGGGTTTGAGAAGCGTATCGTTGAAATAGCGCTCATGGTCTTCGACCAGACGCGCTTCGTAGAATCGGTTTTTCAGGATATGCATGTCGAAAATATGTTTGATGTCCTCGTCTTCGATCAGCTCGTAGAGCGCGGCATCGGGAAAAACGACGAGCATCATGCGCTCACGCTCGATCCGGGAAGACGGGATGACCGAAAGACGCAAGGTCTCTTCGAGTGCGTGGCTTTGAATGTGCGTCTCGATCAACTGATAGGTCCGTTCAACCGTATTCGGATCGAGGTCGATGTTGTGATAGAGAATCAGATCTCTTTCATGGAACATGATATCACCTACTTTTTCGCATAGCACAGGCGGTATTTGTCGATCTTTTTACCACCGATGACATGCTCTTTCATGATTTCTTCCGCTCGTTGTTTCGTCACGTTGACATAAAGTGTCCGATCTCCGGTCGCTTCCACGATTTCCACGAGCGGTTCGAAAGCACACTCACCGATACAGCCGACTTGAACGAGATCGACGCCTTCGATGTTTTCTTTTTCGATCGCTTCTTGCAAATACGCATGAATGCGGTCGGCGCCTGCGGCGATCCCGCATGTTCCCAGGCCGACCTGAATACGCGTTCGTGTCTTCAAATACGCGCGTCTTTTTTCACGGATCGCTTCGAGTTCCGTTTTTGAGTGCATCGTCATCCTCCTTACTCGACGACGTCATGTTCTTTGACATAACGCAACGTCGATTTCGCCTTTTGGACGTTCGCACGTCCACAAACCGTGTCGTTGACACAAAAAACAGGTGCCAGACCGCACGCTCCGATACAACGTGTCGCTTCGAGCGTGTATTCGCCATCCTTCGTCGTTTCCCCGTTTTTGATGCCGAGTTCGTCTTCGAAAGCGTCGAGTACGCCTTGCGCACCCTTGACATAACAGGCGGTTCCGAGACAGACGCTGATCGTGTTCTTGCCTTTCGGGGTCAGTGAAAACTGACTGTAAAACGTCACGACGCCGTTGATCTTGGCGACGCTCTCATTCAGTTCTTTCGCGATGATTTTCTGTACGTTCAGCGGAACACACCCGAAGATCTTCTGCGCGTCCTGAAGCGTCGGCATCAGCGGTCCGGGTTTTTCCTTGTGCTCTGAGATCGCACGATAAAGCAACGACACATGCGTGTCGCTCAGTCCTTGATTTGGAATCATGGTCTGTGACTCCTTCCGTTCGTTTAAGTTACTTTCATTATAACAAAAAATACCTTTTTCATCATTGGTTTCCGGAAGAAAAATGCAAAAGAAACCGATGAAAACGTTATATTGTTTTAGAAAGATGTCATTCTAAATGGAACGAATATTTTTTACGACTGTTCACTTTCGGCTGTTTACGTTATAATGGAAGCATCGATACTTATGGAAGCGAGGATTCATCATGATTAAAAAACGATTTTCCAAGGAAAACATGGTCAAGTATCTGCTTTTCGTCTCGATCTTGACGGTTTCCATTTTGGGGCTTTATTACTTGCAGCTGTTTTCAGCGAACGTATTGAGCAGACTCTTCGGCGCGATTTCAGCTGTACTGGTTCCTTTCGCGATCGCGTTTTTCCTGAGTTTCATCATCGGTCCTCTGGCATTGTGGATCGAAAAGAAATTCAAGTGGTCGTCCACGGTCAGCACCGTCGTCGCGATTTTTTTCGGCATCCTTTTCATTCTCTTCATCCTGGTGATCGCCGTCGGCTTCATCGTCTCACAGATCGGTGACATCTACAGGAGTCTGATGCTCGTCATCGACCAAGGTCAGTTCGAAGCGATCATCAGCGAGTTTTACGAGGAAATCCAAGGCATGGTCGATACGGATATCAGCTCTATCTTCGAGAGTTTGACATCGAATGGTTTTTCGCTTGCCAAGCTCTTCGAGTTTTTCGCCAGCAGTTTCGCGTTCCTGGTCGTTCTGTCTTCGAATGTCATCAGCGTCCTGTTCACGATCGCCTTGACGCCCGTATTCCTCTATTATCTGATCAAGGAGAAAGCGGTCATCTTTCAGAATCTCGCCGACCTGACACCGAAAAACGTGCGCGTTCACGTCGTCGAGCTCGGAAAGAGAAGTGACCGGGTCATCCACGATTACTTTCGGGCACAAGGCATCATGATGTTTCTGATCTCTATCTATTTCACGGTGACGTTTTCTCTGATCTCCTTTTTCGTACCGGGCTTCAACGTGATTCACGCCCTTCTTTTCAGTATCGCCCTCGGGCTTTTTTCCATCATTCCCTATCTCGGGCCGTGGTTGGGACTTGCCGCCCCGGTGATCTTTCTCGTTACCAGACACCTCGAGTTCGGTAACGATACCGAACAGATGAGTGTCTATCTGATCGCGCTCATCGCCGTATTGATTTCCGCGCTCATCGAACAACTTCTCGAAGCGAGTATCGTGCAACCGAAGATCATGGGTATGAACGTCAAGATCCATCCGTTGGCCGTCCTTTCGAGCCTGATCTTTTTCGGCGGATTGTTCGGAATCGTCGGTGTGCTGTTGGCCGTCCCACTCGCCGGAACGATCAAGGCGACGTTCCGTTACATCAAAGAAATATCGGCTGAAAAAGAGGAACCCTCACATACACCTTCGACCAACCCTTGATACTTGACATTAGGCAATCATTTCACTAAAATCTTTATTGGAGGCGATAGCATGGCTAAGACAAGAACATTCAAGACCGAATCGAAAAAACTCTTGCATCTGATGACGCATTCGGTCTATACGCAACAGGAAATCTTTTTACGGGAGCTCATTTCGAATGCGAGCGATGCCATTGACAAGAGACATTTCATGTCTTTGACCGACGAACGCGTCAGCGCGGATACGTATGAGATCCGCTTGATTCCCGATGAGGAAAAGCGGACGCTGACGATCAAAGACAACGGGATCGGATTCACGGAAGCAGAGTTGATCGACAATCTCGGCATGATCGCTCAGAGCGGTTCGAAAGCTTTCCTCGAAAAGGTCGAACAGGATGTCGACATCATCGGACAGTTCGGGGTCGGCTTCTACAGTGCGTTCATGGTTTCGAAAAAGGTCGTCTTGGAAACCCGTTCCCCCTTTTCGGATACGGGCTACAGGTGGTCTTCGAAGGGTGAGGCGAGCTATACGATCGCGCCCATCGACCGGGATGAAATCGGGACGACGATCACCCTTCACTTGAAAGACGACGACGAGGAAACCGAACAGGATTACGATATACTTGAAGACCTACACGCCCCGTTCAATCGTCAAGAAGTACAGCGATTACGTCCGATATCCGATACGCATGAAGGAAACCGAGACACAGGATGAAAAGAAGGTCGAGGTCGACAAGACACTCAATCAGATGATCCCGATCTGGAAGCGACAGAAACAGGAAATCAAGGATTCGGAAATGAATGACTTCTACAAGCATCAGTTCACCGATTTCGAAGATCCCCTCAAAGTCATCCATACGCATGTCGACGGTCTTCTTTCCTACACGGCGTTGCTGTTCATTCCGAAGCGCCCACCCATGGATTTTTTCAGTGAGCGCTATGAAAAAGGGCTCCAACTCTATTCGAAGGGCGTGTTCATTCAGGACAAGAACAAGGACCTCATTCCCGATCACTACAAGTTCGTCAAAGGACTGGTCGATTCACCGGATCTGTCCCTCAACATTTCGCGTGAGATTCTTCAACAGAACCGACAACTCAAAAAAATCGCCCAGCACGTCGAAAAGAAAATCACGAGCGAGCTCAAGACGATGCTTGAAAAAGAACGCGAACAATACGTCACATTCTATGAGGCGTACAAGACGGCGCTCAAATACGGGATTTACAACCAGTACGGCATGAACAAGGAGCAGTTGCAGGATCTGATCATGTTCAAGACGATCAAGCACGATGACTATATGACGTTCAAGGAATATGTCGATGAGAAACCCGAAGAACAGAAAGCGATCTATTACGCGACCGGAAAAACGAAAGAAAGCATTGAAAACCTGCCGCAGATGGACGTCATGAAAGACAAGGGTTACGATGTTCTTTTGTTGACCGAAGACGTCGACGAGTTCATGATCCACATGATCGAAAACTATCAGGACATTCCGTTCAAGTCTGTTCAACAGGGTGAATCCGATGTCATCGATGAAACGAAGAAAAAGGAAATCGAGGATCAGACGGAGTCGAACAAAGACGTGCTTGAAGATATCAGAAAAGCGCTTGGAGACAAGGTCAAAGATGTCAAGTTATCGGCTCGACTGAAGGAATCCCCCGTATGTCTCGTTGCCGGTGAGGGCCTCAGTCTCGAGATGGAGAAAGTGCTCAAACAGATGCCCAATCAAGACGGACCGAAAGCGGATAAAATTTTGGAAATCAACCCCGATCACGCCATTTTCCAAGCGCTCAAGGATATTCATCAAAACGATCCGGACACGATCGGTCGCTATGCCAATGTTCTCTATCATCAGGCCTTGCTGATCGAAGGTTTCCCGATCGACGATCCGAGCGCGTTCGCGAAGGATCTGGTCGATCTCATGATCGATGCATCCCATAAGCAATAGGATGAAAAGGGTGTCGCAACCGCGACATTCTTTTTTTGTCGTCATCCGTCTCAAAGAGCGGACGAGTACGCAGGCAAATGTGTTATAATGGTCATATATGTTTTCGATCGGATACTTTGAAAGGAACCTGATGTCCCATGAAACGGAAAAAGGGCACCATCTATCTGTTCATCGTTCTTTTGTTTTTCTGGTATGTTCTCAACGCATCGATCGACCTTTCAACCACCGTCACCGGTGTTCTGGTATCTCTGATGATCGTGTTCTACAATATAGATCTGACCTTTCAAAATGACGAACTTTCAATTTGTCGACTCAATCGAATCAAAGCATTCGTCGTGCTTGCCTTTTTGCTTGTCATCGGAATCGTCAAATCGAATATCGAAGTCGCGAAAATCGTTTTGAGTCCGAAAATGCCGATCAGACCGGGCTTCGTCACGATCAGACAACCACTGAAAAAAGACATCAATCGAGCGCTCTATGCCAACTCGATCACGTTGACCCCGGGAACGCTTGCCGTCGATATGGATGAAGAAAGCATTCTCGTCCACGGACTCGTCGAAGAACACGTCAAGAGTCTTGAAAACAGCGCGATCGAACGCGCATTCGTCGCTTACGAGGAGGGAAAGTGATGGTTCAGAACGTTTTGATTGTCTCGATCATCCTGATTACGCTCATGACTTTCGTCGGACTCTACCGAGCTTATGTCGGACCTACCGCAGCCGATCGGATTGTCGCGATCAACATGATCACGACCAAAGTGACGACGATCATCGTCATGATCGCGCTCGTGACCGCGCAAGGTTCCTATGTCAATGTCGCGCTCGTCTATGCCTTGATCGGTTTTATCGCGACGATCGGACTCGCGAAATATCTTTTGAAAGGGAAGTTGGACTGACATGTCTGTACTTGAGATCATCTTCGACGTCATCGTCATCTGTCTTTTCGTTTCCGGGACGTTTTTCTTTTTCGTCGGTGTTGTCGGTCTCATCCGGATGCCGGATGTCTTCACGCGCATGCACGCGACGACGAAATGCGATACGATGGGTGCCGGTCTGATCTTTCTCGGTCTCATCATCTGGAGCGGTATGTCCTTTTGTTTCACTCAATATATTCGTCATACTCATCTTTTTTGTGGCTGACCAATCCGACAGCCGTCAGTTTTATCGCGAAAAGCGCCTATGAGCGATGTATCCGGGCAAGGAGGACCGCCTAGCGACATCGCCTTGAACGTCATCATCGTCATCTTTCCGATCGCCTCGCGCGACGCCGTCGAAAAACGAAGGATTTGTTGGGAGCCGTCATCATTTTTTCCGCGTTTTCGCTCATGATGTCCGTCTTGTGGTTGATTTTGAAAACGCCCGACGTCGCTCTGACCGAAGCGGCGATCGGTGCCGGTGTGACCTCGATCCTGTTTTTCGCCGTCATCAGCAAGACCGAGAGGTATGAGAAATGAAAAAGCACGTGACACGCGCGTTATTTTTCCTGCTTTTTCTCATTCTCGCTTCAAGCGTCATGCATATGCCGACGATGTCGACGACGGATGCCCCGTCCTATAATGATCAGATCGACCACTTCATCGATCACGGACAGGACGAGACCGGGGCATCGAATATAATCGCCGCGATTCTGACCGACTACAGGGGGTTCGATACGCTCGGGGAGACGATCGTGCTTTTCACGTCGATCGTCGCCGTGGCCTCCGTTCTCCGTACCGTCAAATCCAAAACAAAGGACGAAGAAGAGCATGAATGACATCATCGTAAAAACGATCACGCGCATGATCGTTCCCTTTATCCAGGTTTACGGCATTTTCATCATTCTCTACGGCCACGTCTCACCGGGCGGTGGGTTTTCCGGCGGTGCGATGATCGGAACGAGTCTGATTCTCTATACCCTCGTTTTCGGTTTGAAAAAGGGCAAGACAAAGTTTTCACATCGTGTTTCCGAGATCGCCGAGAGCGGCGGGATTCTGATTTTCATTGCGATCGGCCTGATCGGCATGATGACGGTCGGACGTTTTCTGACCAATGTCGAAGCGGGATTTCCAAGGGGTGAACCGGGTGCGTTGCTCAGTGCCGGCATGATTCCGATTCTCATGATCGGTATCGGAATCAAGGTCGCATCGACGATGGTCACGCTCTTTCACATACTGATCGAGGAGGAAATCGAATGAAACTCTTGCTCGACAACATCAACTTCATCGGTGGGATCGCGCTCTTTCTGATCGGACTTCACACGGTCGTCACACACAGCAACCTCATCAAACGCGTCATCGGCGTGAACATCATGGGTTCGGGTGTTTTTCTCTTTTTCATCGCCATCGGCAACGTCACCGGAGGCGAACCTCCCCTGATCGTCGAAGGGACAGAAGACGTCCTCTATATCAATCCCTTGCCGTCTGTGCTCATTTTGACGGGAATCGTCGTTGTCGTTTCGATTACGGTTTACTCGCTCAGCCTGGTCATCCGGATCTATGAGACGTATGGAACGATCGATCAGAATGAGCTCGCCCAACGCATTTCCGAGGAGCTGGACCATGATTGAACAACTGCCGGTCATCAACCTTCTTCTGTTGCTTCTGATGGCGCTTGCCATTCCGCTTTTCCGCAAGCGTTCATTCGGACGAACGCTTTTTCTCGGTTTTGTCGTCCTTCTTTTCGTTCTCGCCTTTTCGATCGTCATCCTGATTTCCG
>JAGYNT010000004.1 GCA_018399615.1 Acholeplasmataceae bacterium | reverse complement strand
TTGAACAAGGACTTGCGAGCCGATTCGGCGAAAGCGCTGATGGAGATGGATTTTCCCGGTTATTCCGTCGGTGGACTGTCCGTCGGTGAAAAGAAACACGAGATGTATGACATGACGAACTACTTGAAAGACATCCTACCCTTTGACAAGCCCCGTTATCTGATGGGAGTCGGCGCACCCGACGATCTGATCGAGAATGTCATCAACGGTATGGACATGTTCGATTGCGTATTGCCGACGAGGGTCGCACGGCACGGGACGGCCTTTACGACGAAAGGACGTCTGATCATTCGAAACAAGTCCTTTGAAAACGATCTTTCCGCTCTCGATGAAGGTCTCGACACGAAGATCAGCGTTTACACGAAAGCCTATATCAGACATCTGTTCAAAGCCGATGAGATACTCGGAAAAAGGCTTGTCACCTATCAGAATCTCGCGTATCTCAAGCACTTGATGAAAGAGATCCGGCAGGCGATCAAAGAAAATCGGTTACTCGATTATCGCGAGGAAATGAAGAAACGGACGAATTACTTCAAACCGCAATAAATCTCTTTCAATTCATGGGATTATCGTGTAAAATGGATATAAGGAAATAAGGAGGATGCACCATGGTATTTGGCGAAGGTGACCATTTCAATCAAAAACCGATCATAAAAGTCATCGGCATCGGGGGAGGGGGCGGAAACGCCGTCAACCGGATGATCGACAACGACGTCAAGGGCGTCACTTTTGTTGCGATGAACACGGATGCTCAAGTCCTCAAGGTTTCGAAGGCCGAAACACGGCTGCAGATCGGAAAATATCTGACGCGTGGTCTCGGTGCCGGCGCGAAAGCAGATGTCGGCCGTGCGGCCGCCGAAGAATCGATCGATGAGATCGAAGATGTGCTTTCCGATGCCGACATGGTTTTCATCACGTGCGGCATGGGTGGCGGAACCGGAACGGGGGCGGCACCGGTCGTCGCCAAAAAGGCGAAAGAAAAGGGATGCCTGACGATCGGTATCGTCACGAAACCTTTCACTTTCGAAGGCCCCGCACGCATGAAAGTCGCGATCTACGGACTCGAGGAATTAAAACCCCACGTCGATACGCTGATCGTCATTCCGAATGAAAGACTCTATGACATTACGGGACCGAGCACGCCGCTTCTCGATGCGTTCAGAGAGTCCGACAACGTGCTCAGGCAAGGTATACAGGGGATTGCCGAAATCATCGCGATTCCCGGTTTGATCAACGTCGATTTCGCGGATGTCAAGACCGTCATGGAAAACAAGGGGACCGCGCTCATGGGCATCGGGATCGCTTCAGGTGAAGATCGGGCGATCGAAGCCGCGAGAAAAGCGATTCATTCCAAGCTCCTGGAAGTATCCATCGATGGAGCGACGGATGCGATCGTCAATATTACGAGCGGAACGAGCATTACGCTCTTCGAGACGGAACAGGCACTTTCCGAGATCCGGAACGCAACGGACCGCGATCTCAACATCATCTACGGCACGACACTCAATCAGGATCTTGACGATGAGATGATCGTAACGGTCATCGCCACCGGTTATGAACTCAAAGCCAAGGATTCGACCATAGAAAATCTCGCGACCGAGATTTTCAACAAGACGACCGATGAACAGCTCAGACTGACGAAAACGGGTCTTGAAACACAGGTCGAAAGTGAAACGGAAGAACAACCGGGAAAAGGTGCGAAACGCAGCCTACCCTCATGGTTGATCAAAAAAGGAAAGATCTAGAAAAAGGCGTACGCCTTTTTTCACGAAAGGAAGCGTTCATATGTTAAGAGCAGGCATCGTCGGCCTTCCCAATGTCGGCAAATCGACACTTTTCAACGCTGCGACGAAAGCCAAGGCGATCGCCTCGAACTACATGTTCGCGACGATCGATGCGAACGTCGGAATCGTCAGCGTTGAAGATCCGAGGCTTGACGTACTCAAAAACATCTACAAACCGAAAAAAGTCACACCGACCGCCTATGAGTTCACGGATATCGCCGGACTCGTCAAGGGTTCATCGACCGGTGAGGGTCTGGGCAACCAGTTCCTGTCACAGATTCGTGAAGTCGATGCGATCTGTCACGTCGTTCGCTGTTTCGACGACTCGAGCATTACCTATGTCGAGGACACGATCGATCCCATTCGCGACATCGAGACGATCAAGATCGAACTCTATCTGGCCGATGCCGAACTGATCGACAGGCGTCTAGAGCGACTCGATAAGAAAGTCAGGGCCAAAGTCAAAGAAGCGATGATCGAAGAAAGTGTCTTGAAACGAATCAAACACGCGCTCGATGAAAACGAAAATCCACGCATGCTCGATTTCACGGAGGAAGAGCTGAAAATGATCCGGAGTTTCAACCTTCTCGTGTTGAAACCGATGATCTATGTCGCGAACGTAAGCGAAGAAGATCTGATGGATCTCGAGAAAACATCCTGGTACCGGGAACTCCTCGATTATACGAAAGAAGAACAGACCGAAGTGGTCTTCGTTTCCGCCAAAGTCGAAAGTGAGATCGTCCATTTGGACCATGAAGAACAAAGACAGTTTCTTGAAGCCTATGGTCTCGAACGCTCGCTCATCAACGATGTCATCGAGAAGAGCTACGAACTGCTCGGCTTGAAAACGTTTTTCACGGCCGGAGATCCCGAAGTCCGGGCCTGGACGTTCAGAAAAGGCATGAAAGCTCCGGAATGTGCGGGAATCATTCACTCCGACTTCCAACGTGGTTTCATCAAAGCGGAAATCGTCTCCTACGACGACCTGATCTTTTACGGAACACCCCAGCGTGCCAAGGAACACGGCAAGGTCCGTCTCGAAGGCAAGGAATACGTCGTCAAGGATGGCGATATCATCCATTTCCGGTTCAACGTCTGACATGGAAAAGGAACATATAACGATTTGCGCATCCAAATACTTTTCGGCCGAACAGATCAGACGGATCCACGAACTCGGCACGCGCCATTTCGGAGAGAATCGCGTGCAGGATCTGATCGGCAAGAAAGCCCTGCTGAGCGATCTCGATATCACATGGCACTTCATCGGCCATCTTCAGACCAACAAGGTCAAAGATGTGCTCGAACACATCGACTACCTGCACACTCTTGATCGGATCAAGCTTGCCCGGACGATCGAGAAATACGCAACGCGACCCCTAAAGTGTTTCATCCAGGTGAATATGACGAAAGAAGTCCAAAAAAGCGGAATCGAACCGGAAAAATTGGAACAATTTCTCAGTGAAATCGAAAATTATGATAAAATAGAAGTAATCGGATTGATGACCATCGGAAAGGCGGAGGATGCGGAAGCGACCGAGCGTGCTTTCAAAGGTCTGTCCGAGTGGGCATCCCGTTTGGATCTGCCTTATCTTTCCATGGGGATGACCGAGGACTACGAAATCGCTTTGAAACACGGAGCGACGCATCTTAGAATCGGAAGAAAGTTTCTGGAGATGCTCGAGTAGGGAGATGAACATGGGACTTTTTAGACGCAGCAAGAAAAAGACGAAACAGGATGCTCCGTCCGAAGAGGTTCTACCGAAGTCGGATCAGATCGCTTTTGAAAGGATCGAAACCGATGCGGACGAGCACTTGAATGAACTCGCCGAAGATGTCATGAACGGTACGCCGTTGATCATCAACTTCGATCCGCTTTCGATCGATCAGGCCAACAAGGTCATCGCCTTTTTGTCCGGTGTCTGCTTCGCGATCGACGGTGTCATCGTCCACGTGCGCGAAAAGATCTTCATGTTCGCGGCAGCGGATGTTTACGAGGACGGATCGATGGAAGTGTTTTTGAAGGATTTTGTCGAATAAATCGAATCTTCGCGTTGAAAAGGACGCACGAACACGCTGACCTTCCAAAGCGAACCGGGGATGATGGAAGCCTGGTGAAGAAGCGCGTGTCCCGTATCACCTTCGAGCGAACAAAAAAACATGAGTGCTAGATGATTCTAGAACTAAGGTGGTACCGCGGAACACGTTTTCGTCCTTAGCGATAAGGGCGATTTTATTTTAAAGAGGAGAGAGATACATGAACTACAAGGATACGCTCAACATGCCGAAGACGGCGTTTCCCATGCGTGGGAATCTCGGTGTTCGCGAACTCGAATTCCAACAACGTTGGAAAGAGATCGGGCTCTATGAGAAAGTACTGAAACAGAACGAAGGCAATCCGTCATTCGTTTTGCACGATGGTCCGCCCTATGCGAATGGCGACATTCATATCGGTCATACGCTCAACAAGGTCCTCAAGGACTTCGTTTTGCGTTACAAGACGATGCAGGGAAATCATACGCCATATGTTCCGGGCTGGGATACGCACGGACTGCCGATCGAAACGGCCCTTTCGAAAAAAGGGATCGATCGGAAGACCATGCCTTTGGCCGATTATCGGAAGTTGTGCTCAGACTTCGCCCTCGAGCAGGTCGAAAGACAGAAACATCAGTTTCAAAGACTCGGCATTCTCGGTACCTGGGACAATCCATACATAACTTTGAAACCGGAATACGAAGCGAGACAGATCAAAATCTTCGCCAGCATGGTCAAGCGGGGCCTGATCTACAAAGGATTGAAACCCGTTTACTGGTCGCCTTCCTCCGAATCCGCGCTCGCCGAAGCCGAAATCGAGTACATGGACAAGGAGTCGACGTCCGTCTATGTCGCTTTTCAAGCCGAGGATGCCGGCGAACTGAAGGATGCCTGGTTCGTGATCTGGACGACGACGCCGTGGACGCTTCCGGCAAACCTCGCCGTTTCGGTGCACCCTCGCTTTATCTATCAGGTCGTTTCCGTCCGGGGTGTCCGCTATGTCGTGGGCAAATCGCTTTTGCCCGCACTCGCAGAAGCCTTCGGCTGGGACGACTATGACGTCTTAGAAGAATACACGGGTAAAGAACTCGAAGGCATGACGTACAGGCATCCCCTTTTCGATAAGATATGTCCGATCATCGTCGGCGAACACGTGACCGACACCGACGGTACCGGACTCGTCCATACCGCACCCGGTCATGGGGAAGACGATTACCGGATCGGACGCACTTACGGTCTGGACGTTTTCTGTCCGGTCGACGATCACGGTGTCATGACAAAGGATGCCGAACAGTTTGCCGGTCTTTATTACAGCGAAGCAAACGAACGCATCGTGTCCGAACTCGAAGAGCGCAAGACGCTCCTGCGCAAGGACAGATTCAAGCATTCCTACCCGCATGACTGGCGGACGAAAAAACCTGTGATTTTCCGGGCAACGCCGCAGTGGTTCGCGAGTATCGATAAGCTCAAAGCCGAAGTGCTCGAAGAAATCGGCAATGTGAGCTGGTTGCCCAAATGGGGCGAAGTGCGGATCGCCAACATGGTTCGTGGCCGTGAAGACTGGTGTATCAGCCGACAACGGGCATGGGGCGTACCGATCCCCGTATTCTATGCGGAAAACGATGAACCGATCCTGGATGAGACCGTTCTCGACCATATCAGCGACCTGTTTCTAAAACACGGATCGAACGTATGGTATCAGTGGGAAGCCAAGGATCTTCTGCCCGACGGATACGAGCACCCCGGAAGTCCGAACGGACTTTTCCGCAAGGAAAAGGACATCATGGACGTCTGGTTCGATTCGGGTACCTCACATTCCGTTCTGCAGGCACGCGGCTTGGACTATCCTTCCGATCTCTATCTCGAGGGTTCGGATCAGTATCGCGGGTGGTTCAACTCATCTCTCATCACCGGTGTCGCGGCTTTCGGGAAAGCGCCATACAAAAAGGTCGTTTCCCACGGTTTCGTTCTGGACGGACAAGGTCGAAAAATGAGCAAGTCCCTCGGCAATACCGTCGATCCGCTCAAAGTGATGGAACAGCAAGGCGCCGATCTTCTGAGGCTTTGGGTTGCCAGTGTCGACTATCAGAGTGATGTCAGAATCAGTCAGGAACTCGTTCGCCAGATCGCCGAGAGCTATCGCAAGATCCGAAACACGTTTCGGTTCATGCTCGGGAATCTCGCGGCATTCGATCCGACGGATCACTATATCGCATATGCCAAGCGGCCCCGATTGGATCAGGTCATGACGATGACATATCACAGAATCGCGAATCAGGTCATCGACGCCTATGAAAACTACGCTTTCGACCGCGTGAGCAGACTGATCGTTCCGTTCATGATCAATGAACTGAGTGCCTATTACCTCGATTACACGAAAGACATCCTCTATATCGAGAAAGAAGACGCCTACGTTCGCCGAAGCGTCCAATCGACGATTCATGACATTCTGCTCGGTCTTTTGAAACTGCTGACACCGATCATTCCCCATACGACATCCGAAGCGTATCAGAGCCTGCCTTTCCGAAAGAAGGAAGACATCTATTTGGAGCGCATGCCGAAACACGTCGAAGCATTCGACGACGCGTTACTCGAGTCATTCGAGACGTTTTTGGAATTGCGCGATGTCGTCTTGAAACATCTCGAAGAGGCGCGAGCGAACAAAATCATCGGAAAATCGCTTCAGGCACACGTGTCTCTGACCGTCACGGAAGAACAGAAGAAAGCGATCGACGCACTCGATCTGAATATCGAACAGGTACTGATCGTTTCCTCGGTTGACTTAAAAGTCGGCGATCCGTTCGACGTGCGCATCAAAGAAGCCGAAGGATCGGTTTGTGCGCGTTGCTGGAATGTCGTGGAAGAAGTCGATGAAGGCGGACTGTGTCCGCGTTGTTCCGCCATTCTCGGAGAACGGACATGAACATCCTGATTGTCAATGACGACGGGTATCAGGCCGAAGGACTTCACCTGCTCGTTCGGGCACTCGCCAATTTCGCCGACGTCTACGTGTCCGCTCCCAAAGATCACCAGAGCGCGAAAAGTCACGCGATTACCATTCGCAACCGGATCGAGACGTCTTTCGTACAACCGATCTTCGGTTCGAAAAAGACGCTCGTCGTCGATGGAACACCGGCCGATTCCGTGCGACTCGGGCTCAAAGTATACGACATCGACTTCGATCTCGTCGTTTCCGGCATCAACTACGGCCAGAATATCGCCAAAGACATTCTCTACTCGGGAACGGTTGCTGCGGCATATGAAGCCAAGGTGCTCGGATATGACGCGATCGCCATATCCGCTCATAACCCCCGCTTGCCCTATTTGCTCGATGAGACGATCAATCTCTTCGAGTCGCTCTTCGAAACCGGGATCTATCAGGGTGACGGCATCCTGAATATCAACTTTCCGAAATCGAGTTTCAAGTCCGTAAAAGGTGTCAAAATGACGAAACAGGGACTTCGTTTTCAACGTGCCACCTATGTGGCAAGCGAACGATCGAATGTGTTTCATATCAAGAGCAGCCTGGTCAACTTCGAAGAAGAAGCGTACACGGATGTCATGGCCTTCAACGAAGGCTATATCTCGATCACACCGCTGACGCTTGAAAGAACGGATTTCAAGCGACTTCGCGAACTCGAAGACTGATTGTCAATCACGTCTTTCTGTGGTAGAATTGATACGATAAGGAAGGTGGAACGATGGCCCACTTCAACATTCACTTTTTCAAAGAAAGAACGCGTGAAATCGATCCGGACAGACTGATCGCCTATTTCGACGGGATCGAAGGTATGACCGTGGAAATGGACGAAAACTCCGTGCGTTTCAATTTTTTGCATCCGAGACTCAAATATCGTGCCCGCTTTCTCTTGACGCCGAAGACACACGTGCCGGACATCTATCGTTTGAATCCCAAATTTCTCGATATCAACTTTCACCTCGAAATACCGATTTTGACGCCGGACTATTTCGCCAACTATCTCTTTGAACTCGTCAAGAAAGTCTCCGCGACATTCAACTTGCATATCTACAACGAGATGCTCGAAGATGTCCAGCCTTTCCGCCTGGAGACCTTGAAAAAAGTCTTTCGACTGGTCAAGGACGCATACATGGAAAAGAACCCGATTCTCCTAAGCGATTATTGCGTGCTTTCCAAGGACAGACTCCAATCGATTCTGAGGTACCAGGACGACCAGTACGACTTGCAGAAGTACTACAAGGAACTCGGAACCTATGTCCCGATGTATCACTTCGTCCGACAGGACCAGGGTGATGTCCGGATCGCGGTCGAATGGAAGGAACAGACGTTGACGGTATTTCCGCCGCACCTCGACATGCTGCTTTATCGACAGAACGACCAGATCAAAGTCATCGATTATGGTGAAATCAAGAATCTGATCGACAAATACCTGGAAGATGTCCCCGGTTTCATCAAAGGGACGCGAGTCCTTCCCCGCAAAAACATGAAGAAGGTCCACAAGATCGCCCGCAAGGCGGATCATGTTTTACTTGACAAATCGTTTCAGGAATGCAAGATCGATTGCCTGATCGATTGAATCACGCCATGTTTCACACCATGATTTTTAGGAGGTTTACACATGAAACTCAACAAGATGATCGACCACACGAAACTCGGCCCCGCCGTTACCAAGGACGATATCGACAGACTGATCGAGGAAGCGAAGACCTATGATTTCAAAAGTGTCTGCGTCAATCCGATCTGGGTGCCTTACTGTCAGGAAGCACTCGAGGACACGGATGTCCTCGTCTGTACGGTTATCGGGTTCCCCCACGGGACGCACACGATCAACACCAAAGTGCAGGAAGCGGAAGAAGCCGTTCAGATGGGAGCCGATGAACTCGATATGGTCATCAACGTCTATCAGCTCAAACAGGGAAATGAAGATTACGTTCGCGCTGAAATCGCCGGTGTTCTCAAAAAAGCGAACGGCAGGACCGTCAAGGTCATTATCGAGACGTGTTATCTGACATCGAAAGAAATCGCCTTGGCGTCGAAACTCGTCGTTGAAGCCGGTGCGCAATTCGTCAAGACATCGACCGGTTTCGGGAGTGGCGGCGCACGGCTCGAAGACGTCAGACTGATGAAAGATACGGTCAAGGACCGTGCACTTGTCAAAGCGTCAGGTGGCGTTCGTTCCTACGAGGATGCCATCCGAATGATTGAAGCCGGCGCTTCCCGCATCGGCACCTCTAGTGGCGTCAACATCGTCACGGAAGGGAGAAAACACAGTGATACCGACTCCTCATATTGAAGTGGACAACCTGAATGTCATTCAGAAGACCGTGCTCATGCCCGGTGATCCGTTGCGGGCGAAATTCATCGCCGAAACCTTTTTGACGGATGTCAAATGCGTCAACACGGTCCGAAACATGTACGCCTATACCGGACGATACGGAAAGAAAAAAGTGACGGTCATGGGGTCCGGCATGGGCATGCCGAGCATCGGCATTTACAGTTATGAACTCTATGCCTTTTACGGTGTCGAAAAGATCATACGTGTCGGTTCCTGCGGCGCATACACCGACGAACTCGATCTCTATGACGTCATCCTGGTTGACCGGGCGTATAGCGAATCGACCTATGCCAAGACGCTCGGCGTCTCGAACCGCAAACAACTTCCCGCATCCAAACCCCTGAACAACCGGATCATCAAAGCAGCCGACAAACTCAATATTCCGATTCACCGGGCGACCGTCCATTCCTCGGATGTCTTCTATCGCTTGAATACCGATGACTACAAGACGATCCACGAAGAACACGATGCCAAAGCCGTCGAGATGGAGTCCTTCGCATTGTTCGCGAACGCCAAGGCTCTGGGTAAAAAGGCCGCGTGTCTTCTGACGGTCTCCGACTCTTTGGTGACGAAGGAAGCGACGACGTCAAGTGAAAGACAAGTCGCTTTTACGAAAATGATCGAGATCGCCTTGAACAGCATCTGATGATCATCCTCAACAACGACTTCAAAACGATACAGCTCGCGGCATACTTCACCGATCAAGACGAACAGCATACGCGCTTGTATCGTTTTTTATTGCCGCGTCTGCTTACGTCACACACACCTTCGATCGGTACGAAGAAGAAGATGAACGAGCACCTGGAGTTTCTCTACGGTGCCTATTTCACGACGAACATTCACCGTTTGTCCAACTTGAACGTCATTCAGATCGCCCTGACGTTTCCCGACCCGAAGATCATCGAAGACGCCTCGCTTCTGCACAAAGCGGCAACCCTGTTCCATGATGTTCTCTATGACCGTCCGTTTTTCAAAGAGGAATTGTTCAATGAGGAAATCCGTATGCTCAAGGAACAGTGGGATACGCTCAAAGACCGAAAACGTCTCTACGCCCAGATGCAGTTTCACAAACACTTTTTCAAAGGGGACGCATACGCGGCCCCTATCAGCGGCAGACGCTCGGAACTGAAAAGCGCCAGTGCCGACGGACTTCATGCATACTATGAAGACGTCTTTTTGAACAATCCCAGGACGTTTGTCATGAGTGGACGGATCAACCGGGAAGAGGAAGACGATCTGCGTGCGCTTTTTCAAGACGAAAAGAAGAATGAACACGAACTCAGACTCTTTTTCCGAAAGCCACGGAAGAAACTGCTCACGATCGAAGATCAGACCGACATGAAACAGGCGATTTTGAAAATCGGCTACCACGTGCCGATCTATCGTGACGACTCCCTTTATACGGCGGCGATGATTTTGAATCTGGTCATCGGCGGTTACCCGGAAAGCAGACTTTTCAAGGAGATTCGCGAAAAGGAAGGGCTTTGTTACGACATACAATCGGGGTACGATCCCTATAAGGGCGTTCTGATGATCAGCAGCGGCGTCGACGTTTCCATGCGAGGAAAGGCGCTTGAAGGTATCCGAAATGAAATCGAAAAGGTGAAGAATCACGGGATCACGGAAGACGACCTCAGATCCGCGTCCATGTATTACGAGAATCACGTCAAGTCGAGTTTGGATCGACAATCCG
Organism: Acholeplasmataceae bacterium; assembly: GCA_018399615.1. Lineage (GTDB taxonomy): Bacteria > Bacillota_I > Bacilli_A > Acholeplasmatales > Acholeplasmataceae > RECG01. The sequence goes on along the minus strand of JAGYNT010000004.1, from coordinate 30,316 downwards.
TGCTTACGCACAAGGCTTTCATCAAGGATATTCTCGGTCGCGACGAATCGATCGAAGAAGACTCGAACTCATCCGAAAGACGACCGCGGATGATGTCCGTCGTGCTGCTCAAGAGCTCTCGCTCGATACTGTCTACGTGCTTTGCGGGGTGAACGGCCATGATACGGAAAAGTCGAGCGAAATCTCGGGAAACGGTCTATGTTCTACGGTTGAAAAACGGAATGAAGGTCCACATTCTGCCCAAGAACGAGCCTTATTTCACGACCTATGTCGAAGTGAGTGTCGCCTATGGCGCACTTGATCTCGAGTTCATGACAGACGGTAAAAAGGTTGTTACGCCCCCCGGTACCGCCCATTTCTTCGAACACCAGATCTTCGCCATGCCTTACGGCGATGCCTTCCAGAAGTTTTCAACGCTTGGCGTGGACGCCAATGCCATGACGTCCTATGACCAGACGTCCTATCTTTTTTCCGCCACCGACAACGTCATGATCGCCTTGACGCACCTGTTCGACATGATCGATACGCCGTATTTCACCAAGGAGAACGTCGACCGTGAACGCTCGATCATTGCCGAGGAACTCAAGATGTATATGGATGACATCAATATGGAGATGCAGAACGAACTGTATCTGAATCTCTACCACGACCATCCGATCAAACACGATATCGGTGGAACGCTGTCTTCGATCAAGGACATCACGGTCGATACGCTTAAAAAGATTCATCGCGTCTTCTACCAACCGAGCAATCGCACGGTCGTCATTGCCGGCAAGATCGATCTTCCGGCAATCCTGACATTTTTCAAGAACTACGACAAAAAGTATCCGGTCAGACATCCGGTACCGCGTTCGCTCGATCCGAAAGAGAAAAAGCGTGTCGTCCGATCGAAAGCGAGAACGTACAAACCGGCAGGCATCGACAAGATCATGATCGGAATCAAGTTGAAACCGATTCGCCTGACAAAAGAAAAGAGGTTTGTTCGCGAACTCGCGATGTCGATCCTGACGAACATGCTGCTCGGCTCATCGTCTGTTGCCTATGAGGATCTCTTTGAAAAGGAGTGGATCAACGAAAGTTTCTACGTTCAGACAACGTTCGAACACAAAGCGGAACTCATTGTTGTTTTCGCTGAGACCAGACGGGTCGCCAAGCTCAGAGACTACCTCGTGGATCTTCTCAAGCATCAGGCGGAACGGATCATCGATGAGATGACCTTTGAACGCCATAAAAAAAGCTATATCGGTCAGTTCATCTACGCGCTCAATCATTTGGAAACGAAAGCCCACCTCTATGGAAAGTACGCCCAGATGGGGATCTCGCTTTTCGATGTCGTTCCTCTTTTGAAAAATCTGACATACGAGGATCTCCTAGAAGCGTTCGAGTCCATGAAGAACGGAAACATGTCCGTACTGATCTACAAAAAAGCCTGATTCGATTGATTTTTATCGAAACGAATCGGGGCTCGCGAGATAAGCCGCTTTGACGCTCGTATTCGCGCAAATGATGACGTATTTCATCAATACGAGGCATGTGAACGAGTGAAACGGCCATTTCCCTGATTCGGACTTCTCCGCTACAATGGTAATAAAAAAGGAGAAGGACATGCTCAATCAAATTATTCTGGTCGGACGTCTGACCCACGACATCGAAGTGAAGATACTCGAAGACGGCAGAAAGGTCAGTGACCTTACCTTGGCCGTACAAAGACCTTTCAAGAATATGGAAGGGGTCTATGAAACGGATTTCATCCGTTGTACGGCCTGGGAAGGACTCGCAACCGCGATCGAATCCTACTGTACGAAAGGCGTCATGGTCGCACTCAAAGGACGCGTTCAGACGTGGAAGTACGAACTCGATGAGGAAAAGAAACTGACCATGCTCGATGTGATCGCCGAACGGATCACGTATCTGTCTTCACCGAAGCATACGGAACGGACGACCGAAAAGAAGGACGACAAAAAGAAATCATAGGTGGACCTGCCTTGGGTCGCGTATACTTAGAACAGAGTGACGCGACCCAAGGTTTTTTTATCGTCAAACGCGTGAAAAGGCCGTGAAACTGTGCTAAAATAGAGTTATCCTGCACAACACGGAAAGGAGGACGGGAAACGCGATGGCGTTCCCGGACTTTAAACAATGAAAAGCATCCATTTCAAAGAAGAGGTCATGAAAAGAAAGGATCAGATGATCGACGACCTTCGCGGCCTGATCCGAATCAATTCCGAATTGACCGACTATGACCCGAGCCGCAAGGGAGCACCATTCGGCGAGGGCACGAAAGAGGCACTCGATTACGTTCTTCGCCTCGGCGAACGCGACGGATTCAAGACCGTCAATCTGGACGGATATGCCGGACATATCGAATTCGGCGAACAGAAGGACTTCATCGGCATGATCGGCCACCTGGACGTCGTTCCGGCCGGGAATGACTGGACCTATGATCCGTATGGGGCGGAAATCCACGATGGCCGGATGTATGGCCGGGGTACCGAAGATGACAAGGGCCCGACGATCGCCGTTTATTATGCCATGAAGATTTTGAAAGAACTCGGGGTGCCCCTCGACAAACGCGTCAAACTGATCCTTGGAAACGATGAGGAAACCGCATGGCGTTGCATGCGTCACTATTTCAGCATATATCCCGAAGTCCCCGTTGCCGGGTTTATTCCCGACGCGGATTTCCCTTTGATCTACGCGGAAAAGGGCATTTCGCGCATCGTCATCGAAGGGAAACTCGAAAAAGGCGATCTTCTCGGTATCGATGGCGGTTTTCGTGACAACATGGTTCCGGATTACGCAACGGCGAAACTTGCCAAGACCAAGGACTACGAGCAGGCTTTCGAATCCTACCTGAAAAAAACGGGACTCAAGGGAAGCGTCGAGACGTTCGACCGGTATTATCTGTTGAGCGTGACCGGAAAGAGCGCGCACGGTTCGACACCGGAAGAAGGGGATAATGCCATCGACCGCATGTTCGCTTTTCTGATCGAAACAAAGATCGAATCGAAGCTCGTCGAACTCGTTCGGACATACCTGCATCAGGATTTCCACGGCAAGAAGCTTTCGATCGATTACATCGATCGGGAAATGGGTGCGCTCACCAACAACTTCGGCGTGATCACGACCAAGGACGACACGTATTCGATCTCGCTCAATCTTCGCTATCCGCGTGGCGTCATTTTTTCCGATGTGGTCGACGTCATGCGTGCCAAGGTCGAGGCATTTGATGCGACTCTGACCGTCGACAACCACAAGGAACTGATCTATACCGATCCTTCCTCGAAACTCGTGACCAAACTCATGGACGTCTACAAAAAGCATACGAACGACCAGACGGCCGAACCGATATCGATCGGTGGCGGCACGTTCGCTCGCGCGATGCCGAATTCGGTCGCTTTCGGCCCTCATTTCCTCGAAAAACCGACCTATATCCACCAGAAGAACGAGTTCATCGACATCGATGATCTCTTGCTGGCCACGATCATCTATACCGAAGCGCTCTATGAGCTTTCCAAGTAGAGGGCGTTTTCCGATATGGAACAGTATGTGAAACTCGCAGGTCACGTCCTTGAAAAAGGCATCATGAAGGACAATCGGACGAAGATTCGAACCAAAAGCGTCTTCGGCTATCAGATGCGGTTCGACCTGAAAGAGGGATTTCCGCTTGTGACGACCAAACGCGTCCACATGAAATCGATCATCCACGAACTCCTCTGGTTCATCTCAGGCTCGACCAACATCCGCTATTTGGTCGATCACGGCGTGAGAATATGGAACGAATGGCCCTTTGAGCGCTATCGAAGTTCGGTCGGTTATGCCGGAGAAACGATTGAGCAGTTCGTCGAACGGATCAAAAAGGACGATGAATTCGCAGCAGAACACGGTGATCTCGGTCCTGTTTACGGCGCGCAGTGGCGTAACTTCAACGGGGTGGACCAACTTAGGGAAGTGCTCGTGTCACTCAAGGAAAACCCGGATTCCAGACGGATGATCGTGAGTGCCTGGAATCCGCCGGAACTCGACCGGATGGCGCTCGCTCCGTGCCATGCTTTCATGCAGTTTTACGTGAGCGGAAAGGACCTTTCCCTTCATCTCTATCAACGGAGTGCGGATGTCTTTTTGGGCGTTCCTTTCAATATCGCTTCCTATGCTCTGCTCTTGGAAATGGTCGCGCACGTCACGGGATACCGTGCTTCGAGTCTGATCCATTCGCTCGGCGACGCGCATATCTATGAGAACCACTTCGAACAGATGGAAAAGCAGCTCAAAAGAGACGTCCGGAAACTGCCGACGCTGAAACTCGATCCATGGGTCAAGAACCTGTTCGACTTCACGTATGAGGACATCGTGATCGAGGACTACCATCCGCATCCCGCGATCAAAGGGAAGGTGGCCATATGATCGAGATGATCTGGGCAATGGATGAAAACCGTCTGATCGGGAAGGGAAACCTTTTGCCGTGGCACATAAAAAAAGATCTGGACTACTTCAAAAGAAAGACCAGGAACAAGGTCGTGCTCATGGGAGACAGGACGTATCGGTCGCTCAAACACTACTACAAGGACAAGAAGCTGCCCTTTGAAAAGATCTATGTCGCGAACAACGAGGACCATACCGGTTATCCGGATGCCGAAACGGTCTGGGATCTCGAACGGTTTCTCGAAAAGGCCGATGAGGATCTCATGGTCATCGGAGGACGCACGGTCTATGAGGTCGCCCTGCCTTATGCCTTTCGTCTCTATATCACCTATGTGCTCGGCACACACGAGGGAGATGTCTATTTTCCCGATTTCCGCCTGGCGGATTTCAAACTTGTAAAAAAAGAAATGGAAGAACGGCTCATTTTCGCCGTCTATGAAAGGATATAGGCCATGATCAGTTTCATCTTTCTTCTTTCCTACGTTCTGTTCGTCATTCTGATGAGCGTTCATGTCAGCTGGTGGCTTTTCCCCGTATGGCTCATACTTGGGTATGCCGTCGGGTTCATTTTCGCGTTTTTGACGCTTTACCTTCACTTGCCGATCATGAAGCGTCTTCCCTATACGAGCCGGTACAAGTTCTACTGGACACGAAGTACCGCCGTTTTCATCAACCGGATCGTCCTTCGTCTGAAGATCGAATTCGTCGGGCGAGAACATATCCCGAAGGATGGGCTGTTGACGGTTTATGCGAACCACAAGTCCTATGCGGACCCGTTCATCATTCTCGAGTTCATGAACAGGCCGACCAATTTCACGCCTAAAATGGGTGTTGCCAACCTGTTTTTTCGGGAAAGTGGCTCAATACCTGAAGCGTTCCCATTGATCGTGAGAGTACGCGGAATACCGCGCGCGCCATGGTCGAGGGCATCAAAACCGTGAAAGACGGTATGGCCATGGTCATTTCCCTGAAGGCGGCATCAGGACCGCAATGACGAGAAGATGTCGATATGCGCGCCGGGGCCTATAAGATCGCCATGAAGGCGAAAGCGGATCTACTGCCGGTGCGAATCGTCGGAACGACGCGCATCAAAAACGTGCGCCTTGGCGACGCACACGACGATTCATGTCCGGATTTTCCTGTGATTCCCTTCCGAAGAGGTCAAGGATCGGTCGACCGCGGATATGGCGAAACTCATGTTCGAACGGATCAATTCCGAGGGTAAAGCCGATTCTCAGTCGTTTCAAGTTAGGTGATCCGTTCGCCTTCGATCGAAATAGAGTATGTCGTTGTTATCGATGATTTCGTGAAATCATAGGTTTGCCGTAGTCGAAGGATATCAAGAGCGATTTGATGACGTGCGAGTGGGCGACCATCAGAACGCGTCGATCGCCATATCTTGGGCGAGTTCGTACCCGGCATGAACGACGCGTGCGATCAGTCTGGAATCGTCTTCGTAACCGTCGTGCCGATACCCTTTTTGTCGTACGGATGGCATCGCGTCTTCGACCCGCATGCCGTCGAAGTGATGGAAGTCCCGTTCGATGAATCCGTGACAGACGACGATCGGTCGGTCACATTCGAGTACTTTGGAAATGATATGGGCACTCTCAAGCGCACGCGAGAGCGGTGATGCGGCGATGACGTCAAAGTGTTCGCCGAGTTCTTTCAGTTTTTCGCCGACGTCCTTCGCCTGTTTTCTGCCGGTGACGTTCAAGGGTATGTCGATCTGTCCCTGTACGCGTTTGTCCGCGTTATAGTGGGTTTGTCCGTGTCTCATGATTGCCAGTAACATCGTTTTCCTCTTTTCTTTCATGCATTTTCACATGTGTCATTATATCATAGAAATCACGTGTTGCCATGACGCTTTTTCCCAAATCTTTGTAAAGACGCTTAAAAAGGAGGTTCCCATGCATATCATCGATCTCATAACGAAAAAAAGAGACAATAACGAATTGACGAAAGAAGAAATCACCTGGTTCGTCGAAGGGTACACGAAAGGTGACATACCGGATTACCAGATGAGCGCACTGCTGATGGCGATCTATTTCAATCACATGACGAAACAGGAAGCGACCGCGCTCGCGCTGGCGATGCGTGACTCGGGTGATTCGATCGATCTGGATTCGATTTCCGGGATCAAGGTCGACAAGCATTCGACCGGGGGTGTCGGCGACAAGGTCACGCTCGTCCTTGGGCCCTTGCTGGCGTCACTCGGCGTCAAATTCGCGAAGATGAGCGGTCGGGGACTCGGACATACCGGCGGAACGATCGACAAGCTGGAAAGCATACCGGGATACCAGGTCGAACTGAGTGTCGAACGCTTCAAAAAACAGGTCGAAGCGATCGGAATCGCGATCGTCGGACAAAGTGGGGACGTCGCGCCCGCGGACAAAAAGCTCTACGCTTTGCGTGATGTCACGGCAACCGTCGATGTCATCGCCTTGATCGCGTCGTCGATCATGTCGAAAAAGCTCGCGAGCGGTGCCGATGTCATCTGTCTCGATGTCAAGGTCGGGAAAGGCGCGTTCATGAAAACGGAAGAGGATGCGGTTGAACTCGCCGAACTGATGGTCGATATCGGCCATCTGGCCGGCAAGCGCGTCACGGCCATTCTGACGGGAATGGACGAACCGCTCGGGTTTTGCATCGGCAACGGACTCGAGGTCTATGAAGCCGTGCTGACCCTTTTGGGAAAGGGACCCCGCGATCTGGTGGAAGTCACGGTTGAGATCGGTTCGCACCTGCTCGTCGGTGCCGGAATCACGGATGACACCGGACATGCCAAGAAGCTTCTTCATGAAGCGCTTGACGATGGAAAAGGCTACCGCAAGTTCAAAGAACTCATAGCGGCCCAAAAGGGCGATGTGTCCGTCCTCGATGACTTGGAAAGCCTCCTCTCGAAGAAACGGATATCTGTCAAAGCCCAAAAGTCCGGATACGTCCGAAGCATGAACGCACTCGAGATCGGTCGGGCGGCGATGCGTCTTGGCGCCGGGCGTGAGAAGAAAGAGGATACGATTCTCATGGATGTCGGAATCGAACTCAACAAGAAGATCGGCGACCGAGTCGAACAGGGCGATACGCTCGCGACTCTGTATGTCCGGGACCGGGGCATCGATGAGGCCATATCCATTTTGGAGGACGCCATAAAAATCGGTGCGAAACCGCATATTGAAAATCTGATCAAAAAAACGATTACGGGATAGAACCCCAAAAGAAAAACCGCGGACAAAGCGGTTTTTTTCTTTGGACAAGATGTCAGTCCTCGCGTCGCCGTTTGACGTCGAAGTAGTCGATATCGAGGATATGTTGATTGATGGTTTGCCGGTATTGATACTCGAATTGGAAGATCAAGGCGTCATCCTCCGTGAAATCCTCCGTATAAAAGGTATAGGTCTCCGATTCCAAGTCATAGAAGAAGTCGTCGGTGAGCATGCTGCCGTTCGAGAAAAAGACGGCGCGTCGTTGATTTCCGAAGATGTCTTTCCCGAAAACCGGAGTATAATCCAGGTCAAGGTCGAACAGATTGGCCAACGTCGGCATGATGTCGATCGACGCGAACACGTGACTCTTCGTATCGGGAACGAGATCGGGGTGATAGATCATCATCGGTACGCGCTGAAAACTCAAAGGATTTTCCAGGCTCTTCGTGTCGTCATAGAGCGCGATGTCGTCCTGATTGATGCCATAGGCGTAATGGTCCCCGAACAGCATGATCACGGTATCTTGTGCCCGACCGGTACTTTCGAGTCGATTCATGAGATAGCCGATCGCCAGATCGAGTTCGTAGTTGGCCGCGTGGTAGTAGAGAAAATCGTCGATCGGTCGTTCGAGTTCATGGTCCAGGAGGAGCTGTTCGATCAATCCGATGTTTTTTTGCGCGATCGGATGGTTGTCCGTATAGGGGAGATGACCGGAAACGGTGAGAAGATAGGAGAAATAGGGCGCATCGTTTTCCCATAGGGTATCAAGCGCTTCGACCATCAGGTCGAGGTCGCTTTGCCACTGATGGTTGGTTATGACGCCTTCCTTGAAGTCCAGCATACCCAGCGACACGGCGTCATGATACGTGTCATATCCGAGCGTTTCCGGCAGGAAAACGGATCGGGGATAGAAGTAATCGGTGTAGTTGTGAAACGCGTAACTGTCATATCCCGCTTCATTGAAAAGGCGCGGTAACGTATAGGGGAAGACGTTGTCCCGATACGTATTCATCGTCAGAAGCGTGTTCCGATTGGTGTAAAAGCCCGTTTGACTCATGAATTCCGTGTCGGCCGTGTTTCGGAAATAAAGGGGAGAATAGAAATTGTCGAAATTCCAGGCATTTTGTTGCAGTGCGTAGAGATTCGGTGAAAAGACGGGATCGATGGCGAACGTGTCGAGCTTGATCTGGCCATGATCATGATCAGATTCTGTTGCGAAAGAGACCCGTGTAATCGTTTCGTTCGTGAGTGCGCTTGATTCCAGGTATTCCTCGATTTCATCATAGGTTGTCCGTTCGTCGGGCTCATCGTCGAATGCCTGGAGGATATCGCGTTGGATGTATGTGAGCATGCCGAATGACTGGATGGACTGGTAAGCACTCGGTATCTCGACATACATGTCGAAATCGGTGTAGACATAGGGTGAGTCGATATAAGTATGCCGTATTTTTCGGAATCGTGTGGATGACCGAGATGAAAAGAAGAACATGATCAGCACGGTGTTCATCAGATCGTAGATCGAATCGAAATAGAGATAGCGCTTGGGTACGCCGTACCGTTTCTTCTTGATGTAGGTCGCGACTCCGAGAACGACCGGAACGGTATAGAAGATGAATGAACTCAGGTTTTCGTGACACGACCCAGAAAAGCGACTCCCATGTGTGCATCGCCTGTTACGGAAAACGAGAAAAACCACTCAGGATCCGGTAATAGATGTCCTGTGCGAAATAGAGAAAGGATAGGGACGTTATGAAAAGAAGAGCTATTATTTGACCGCTTTACGCGGCAGTCAATTCCGGAGAATCACGAGGATTACGATGGCATAAGCGAGTGAAAATGCGATGGTTCGGTAACTGTCGTGGATGTCATCGATCCTGATGATGCTCAACCTGAAACGAGTTCGAGATAGATCAAAGTGATGATGAAAACAGTCATTGATCCGATTCTTTTATTTGGTTGCATGCGTACACCTCGATTTCATAGGGCATTATACCAAAAATACGGGAAACATGAAAGTGAAAACGACCGAAATGGTCAAAAGAGATAAAGGAATATGGTGTGTTTTGATGTCTTTCCGCACGTTTTGACATAGAAGAAAATACCCATCGCGTGGACAAACGCAGATATGCGATGGGTATCCTTCACGATGGGTATGTCTTTTAGAAGATGATCGTCGTTACGTCGTTTTGGTCGGCGCGTCTTCTTTGGCCGTGGCGATTTCGGTTGCTGCCATGACCGTTGATGCGAGGTCTGTGATGTTCGAAGGAATGATGATCTTGGTCGAACGACCATCCGCGACCTTGGCGAGCGCATCGAGCGTCTTCAGTTTGATGACGGCCGAATCGGCTTTGGCTTCCTTGACGAGTTCGATACCTTTCGCTTCGGCTTCTTTCAAACGGAGCATACCTTCGGCTTGACCTTCGGCTTCACGGATTCTCTGTTTCTTGTTCGCTTCCGCTCTCAGGATGATGGCTTCCGCCTCACCTTCGGCACGAAGGACTTGCGAGCGCTTGTCACCCTCGGCGATCAAAATGGTCTGACGTTTTTCACGTTCCGCCCGCATCTGCTTTTCCATGGCGTCTCGAATGTCCTTCGGGGGAAGGATGTTCTTGAGCTCGACACGGTTGACCTTGATGCCCCAGGGATCGGTGGCTTCATCGAGAATCGAGCGCATCTGCGTGTTGATCAGGTCTCTGGATGTCAGTGTCTGGTCGAGGTCGAGGTCACCGATGATGTTACGCAGTGTGGTGGCGCTCAAATTTTCGATACCGGACAGGGGGTTTTCCACGCCATAGGCGTAGAGTTTGGGGTCGGTGATCTGGAAGAATACGACGGTATCGATCTGCATGGTCACGTTGTCCTTGGTAATGACGGGTTGCGGATCGAAGTCACGGACCTGTTCCTTGAGCGTGACGACGGAGGCGACACGATCGATAAACGGGACGAGAAAGTGAAGGCCGACACCCCAGGTCGTCAAATAGCCGCCAAGGCGCTCGACGACATACTTGTTCGTCTGCGTGACGAGTCTGAAACTGAATGCGGCGATGATAAAGAACAAACCGCCGATAATAAGTAATGCGATGAAAATTCCTTCCATATTCGTTACCTCTTTCTATTTTATATTTTCTCAACGACAACCTTGACGCCTTCGACGTCCAGGACGCGAACGCGCTCATCAACACGGATCGTTTCTTTGGCGATGGCGGACCAGTCGGCACCACGGATCTTGATACGACCGATGGAATCGGGCGTGATGTCCTTGGTCACGACACCTGTCGTTCCGACAACCGAGTCGACGTTGGTCTTGATCTCGTTGGTCTTGATGTATTTCATCATTGCCGGACGGGTGAAGAGAAGCAGAACAGTGGCGATCACGACGAATACGATGATCTGTATGAACGGGCTTTGCTCGAGAATGGCCAATATGAAGCTGGGAATCGCCGCGATAGCAAACCAGATACTCACGAAATCGACAGTTAAAAACTCAAAGATGACGGCTGCGATAAAGAATCCGAGCCATATCCAAACCATGACTTCCATTGTTAAACTCCTCCATTCAGATCGACGACGAGTACCTGTTCGGTTTTATTCCACGTCGCGGGAAACTTATACGTCTCGTTCTTCAAATCGAGTCCCGAGATGTCCATGACTTCACTCATGAACGCCTTGTTCGTGATTCTGCTGTAACTCGAGTGTACGGAAATCCGGTACTTTTTATATTGCGGAATCACATTGCTGACGGCTTCGGCCTTGCTCAAGGGTTTGATGACGATATACTTTTTTACCGGATCGGTACCGAGCATAACGCTGTATGCGTTCTCAAAATACGTGGTTGCGGGTTTGTTTAAGGTAATGCTGCCCGCGTTTAGGGTGACGACACCCTCTTTGGGTTGTTCATTGAACCATACGATATCCATAGCGATCATCTCCTGATAATTCAATTATACACGAAATTATCAAAATATCAAGATAATTATTATTAATTATTATTGATAATGTTTTTCGCATATGGATCTCGACATCCAATTCACCCGATTTGAACCAATCCCTTGTTTTTTTCAACACTTGGTGTTATGATTTAAGCGTATACTACGGGGAGCCCATTTGGGCTGAGAGGATTTATTCGACCCGCGAACCCGATCTGATCATACCAGCGGAGGGATAGTAGAAGATATGATCATATGTCGCCTACTTTCGTTTCTTTGGTTGCCAGGGAAATTTTTTCTTTTTCTAGGAGGTAACCCCATGAAAGACATTCAGAAGTTGACGTTTACGTCGGTATTGGTCGCTACGGCATTCGTATTCAGTCTCATGACGAAGTTCATTCCCGGGCTGAATCTCGAGATGCCGCAAGGCGGACAAGTATTCGGTATCGCGATGTTGCCGATTATCCTGATCGGTATTCTGTTCGGTGTGCGCTATGGCGTGATCGGCGGCATGCTCTACGGACTTACGAGTCTGTTGCTCGATGGCGTCATTTACCATTGGGCATCGGTTTTCACCGATTATGTCCTTGCGTTCGGTGTTTTGGGTCTGGCGGGCATGTTTCGAAAAAGCATTCACGACTGGAAGTCGTTTTCCGCGGTTTTCATTTTCGTCGCTTTCTTGCGCTATCTTTCCCACGCGTTCGGTGGAGCGATCATATTCGCCGAGTTCGCACCGGAAGGCATGAACCCTTGGTTCTATTCGTTCGTCGTCTACAATGCGCCCTACATGTTGTCGAGTACGGTTTTGACGCTTGTGGTCGGTCTTCTGATCCGAAACAAGCTGATCCTCATCATGCAGGATTACCGACTCATCGATTCGTTCCATCGATCCAGCCATCGATGACTTTCAAGTAGTCCAGACGAGGCTGATAACCGATGGGAACCTCGTAAGCCCGTTCGATGAAAGCGCGATAGGGTATGGATTTCCTGCCGTTTTCAGACGTCTGCCGATCCCAGTATTCGAAGAGCACGGTACCGGGAAGTACGAAATAGTTGCCGTGGCGCTTGAAGGATACGATCAGGAAGACGATTCCCCCGTGATGCCGGACTTCCTTCAGATGTTCGACTTGATGGGGATGAATGTTTTTTAGCGGCATGGATGTCAGGGAGTTGGTTTCCTTGGCGTCGAAATCGATATGGCGACCTTTGTATATGCCATTGAAATCGGTTGTCGAAGGTGTCTTGTAATAGGCTTCGATGATTTTGGCCTTGTTTCTGGCGGGATAACTGACGTTGACCACTTGGACCGGCGTCGGTTTTTTGTGTATGACCGCACGACCGATCGAAAGGTAGTAACGATTCGTTTGTTCGATATCGGATTCCAACGTCATGCCGAGGTTCGCGTAATTCGTTTGTTTGATCCTGTTTTTGCGTTTGATCGGGTAGTCGATCATGTGGCATCACCTACTGTCATGATATCATAAATCACAAGCAAAAGCATTGTTAATCCTTAAAAACATGGTATAATGCTTATAAAGGATAAACGTTACTTAAAAGGAAGTGTTATCATGACTGAAATACGTTTTTTTGCGCTCGGTGGGCTCGGTGAAAACGGCAAGAACATGTATGTCGTTGAAGTCGATCGCCAGCTTTTCATACTGGATGCCGGAATCAAATATCCGAGTTCGGAGCTTTTCGGTGTCGATGAGATCATACCCGATTATCGCGTTCTGATACGCGCCAAAGATCGTATCCAGGGGATTTTCCTCTCACACGGTCATGAGGATCACATCGGCGCTTTGCCGCATATACTAAAGGATTTGAACGTCCCCGTGTATGCGACCAACTTCACGATGCAGATTGTCAAGGACACGCTCCTCGATGCCGGATACGAACTCGAGAATCTGACGCTCAATACGATCAATCAGAACAGCATCATCAAGTTCAACAGCGTACGCGTCACGTTTTTCAATACGACGCATTCGATTCCCGAATCCGTCGGCATCGCGATCCATACCGTCAAAGGTCTGATCGTCTATACGAGTGATTTCACGTTCGATCAGAGCAGTGACCGAAAATATCAGACGGACTTTCAGAAGATCAATCAACTCGCCGAAAAACACGTTCTGGCTCTTCTTTCCGAGTCCCTCGGATCGACCCTGGTGTTGAACGGAGGCGTCAATCAGGAACTCACACATCGCCTCAATAGCGTTTACGCGCACGCCAAGGGTGCAGAATCATCGTGTCGCTCTTCGTTTCCATCCGGAAAAGATCCAGCGTATCGTCGATATCTCGCTCAAAAAAGTACCGCTAAGAAGAAGATCGCCACATCGGTCGTCGGGCCCAGGAGTGCATCGTCGATATCGCCACTGGCGAAGGCTATTTGAAAATACCGAAGTCCTCACTGACTTTTTACGGTTCATCGATGAGAAGAACAAGAACGACGGTAACGCATCTCGTCCGCCTGGTCACCGAAACAGGCACGAGCCGTTTTTCATGCTTCAACGCATGTGCAAGAAACATGATCGTCTCGCATCCACATCGCCGATACGGGATACGGTCATTCCATGACGCCACCCGTACCGGGAACGGAAAATGCCGCCAGGACGCTTGACATCCCCTATCGAAGCGATGCGAGTGTCATGCAACTCGACCAACGACTTCGACGAACGCGCACGCAACGACGGAAGAACTCAAAATGATTATCAACTTGCTCGCTAAACCGAAATACATCGTACCGACCATCGGTGAGTACAGGCATCAGTACGGACTGAAAAACTCGCTCAGGAAGTCGGATATGATGAAGAGCACATTTTCATGATGGACAATGGCGATGTCTTGAATTTCGTCGATATGATGCATACGTCGGCCAGGAGACATCAACGTAGGAGAAATCGTATCGACGGTACTGCCGTCGGTGACGTCAATGATTTCGTCATGCGCGATCGCGAGCTTCGCGGAAGATGGCGCTTTGCTCATTGTCGCACACATCTGTCCGAAAACGAAAAAAATTCTCGGTGACGTCAAAATCGTGACCAAGGGATTCGTTTATGTTCAGGAATCCGAGGGTCTGCTCAACGACGTCAAGGAGCTCTTTCACCGTCAGTCGAAACATCTCAAAGGCAAATACATCAACTGGAATGAATTCAAGCGTGATGTCCGAAATGAGATCAACCGGTTCATCTATCAGAGCACCAAGCGCAGACCGATCACCATTCCCGTCATGATTTCGACCGAACTCTGAGGATAAAGCGTGCCCAGGCACGCTTTATCTCTTTTTGCGCTTGATCCGATCGATGGTTTTAAGTCGTTCGGCAAGCGCTTTTTCGTAGTTGGTTTCATTTTTGGGGATATAGAAGACCTCATCCTTGATGTCTTTAGGAAGATACGTCTGATCGTTGACGCTGTTCGGGCTGTCATGCGGATAGTGATAAATGTCTGGGTTCAATTTGATCCTGTTGTTGTTGATGTGATCGGGAAAGACGCCTGTTCCGCCTTTTTCATATGTTTCGATCGCTTTTTCGATTGCCAGATAAGCCGTATTGGATTTCGGAGAGAGCGCCATATCGATCACGATCGATCCAAGAATGATCCGTGCTTCCGGCATACCGACTTTGAGACACGCTTCCGTGGCATGGAGCACCTTGCCGCCCATGAGCGGGTTGGCCAGACCGATGTCCTCATAGGCGATGACGAGCAGGCGTCTTTGAATGGCTTGCAAGTCACCGAGGACTAGGAGTTGTGCCAGGTAGAAGAGGGCGGCATCGACATCCGATCCGCGAATCGATTTCTGCAAGCCGCTCAGAAGATTGTAGAATGCGTCGCCATCGGCATCGAGATCGTGTTGGGCCTGCCCGGTTATGCGTCTGAGCGTTCCTTTCGTCAGACGCGACCCGTCACCGAGAACGAGAGCTGCACTCTCGAGCAGGTTGAGTGCGCTTCGGACTTCATGGTTGGCATAGCGGATGATGGCGTCGAGGGCGTCCTTTTCGATTTCGATGTCGATTTCGAGCGCGGATAGCCCTCTTTCAATCGCTTTTTCAAGCGACTCGTCACTGAGGTTTTTGACTTGGAAGAGATGACAACGGGAACGGATCGCCATGTTGACGCTTTGGTACGGATTGAGCGTCGTGATCCCGATGATGGTCGCCTTGCCGTTTTCGATATAGGGAAGAAGATAGTCCTGCACATCGGTATTCATGCGGTGTATCTCGTCGATGACGATCAGGATGTCATGGTACGTCGTGGTCTTGATGATATCCTTGAGACGTGCCTTGGAATCGGTGGACGCATTGAAAAAATACGTGTCCAATCCGCTTTTTTCCGCGAAGATCGTGGCGATGGTCGTTTTCCCGGTACCGGGTGGGCCGTGGAGGATGTAGGATAGGATGCGTTTCTTTTCAAGCATGGCTCGAAGCACGCCTTTCGGACCGACGAGATGGTCCTGTCCGACGACATCTTCGAAACGTTCAGGTCTTATGCGATATGCCAGAGGTTTCATATGTGATCACCATCATGATTATATCATAAGCGCTCGCGCTACTTGTAAAATGTGGAAAAATCGGTTAAAATGAAACGTAACTCGATATGTCAACATGATCGAAAACGACACCAACGAAGGAGATAACGACCATGAATCTCAAGGACTACATCGCCGATGTTCCGGATTTCCCGAAAAAGGGCATTTTGTTTCGTGACATTACGCCATTGATGCTCAACGGTGAGGCTTATCGTTATGCCGCGAAGTGCTTCACGGACTACGCGAAGGAAAAGAAAGCGACGCTCATTATCGGGCCTGAGGCACGCGGATTCATTTTCGGATGTCCGGTAGCGACGAATCTCGGAATCGGGTTCGCACCGGTACGGAAACCCGGAAAACTCCCCCGTTCGACCGTCAGCGTCGACTATGATCTCGAATACGGTTCGAACAGGCTTTGTCTGCACGCCGATGCCATCCGGCAAGGCGATCGGGTCATCATCATCGATGATCTGCTCGCGACCGGAGGAACGATCCGTGCCTCCATCGATCTCGTCAACAAGCTTGGCGGCCAGTTGGTCGTCGGCCTGGCGTTTCTGATCGAACTCAACGATCTTCACGGACGCGACAAACTCGAAGGTTACGATATCCTGACCTCATCAACTATTGAAAAAGGGAGGTCCGCGGATGTCTTTTGAAGCGCTTCTCGATACGCTAATTGAATCGATTTCTTCTTATATCAAACGTGAATCGGACGTCGAACTCATTCGAAAAGCGTATTTTTTGGCGCGAGACAAGCATCGTGGACAAATGCGGAAAAGCGGGGATGACTACATCACCCATCCGGTCGAAGTCGCCCGCATACTTGCCGGCCTGACCGCCGGACCGGGAACGATTATCGCCGCCTTGTTGCATGACACCGTGGAAGATACCGACCTCAAGCTCGATGACGTGGAAAAGGAGTTCGGCACGGAAATCCGACAACTCGTCGATGGCGTGACCAAGATCAGCAAGCTTTCGTTCACGACGACGACCTCACAGGCGGAAAACCATCAGAAAATGCTCTTGGCGATGGCCAAGGACATCCGAGTCGTGATCATCAAGATCGCCGATCGTCTGCATAACGTCCGCACACTCGATTCGATGCCGCCGGACAAACAATACAAGATCGCACGGGAAACACTTGAAATTTACGCACCGATCGCCCACAGACTCGGGATTTTCCGGGTCAAGGCGGAACTCGAGGATCGATCCCTCAGATACACCGACCCGCCGATGTACTATCGTGTATCCAACATGATTCAAGCGAAACGAACGGAAAGAGAGGCTTCGATTGAACGCGTGATCGCGGCAATCAAGACTCTTTTTGGAAAAAGCGAACTCTTGAACTTCGAGATCAAGGGTCGGATCAAGAACATTTACAGCATCTACAAGAAAATGGTTCGGGACAATCGGGCTTTCGAGGACATCTATGATTTGCTCGCCGTGCGGATCATCGTCAATCGGATCGATGAGTGTTACCAGGCTTTAGGGCTTATTCATGCCAACTATACGCCGATTCCCCGGCGGTTCAAGGACTATATCGCCGTACCGAAGCCGAACATGTATCAATCGCTTCACACGACGTTGCTTGCGGAAGACGGAACACTCTTCGAAGTGCAGATTCGAACCCACGAGATGGATGCGATCGCCGAGTACGGGGTTGCCGCGCATTGGGCATACAAAGAAAACAAGACCTACTCGCGCGAGCGCGAACAGTTCGAGATCGCTCAAAAGCTCAAATGGTATGGCGAGCTGATGAAAATGAGCGAAGACGAGGATGAGACCGATGCCGGTGCCGAAGAATTCGTCGATACCATCAAGGGCGACATCCTCGATGCGAACGTCTATGTGTTCACGCCGAAAGGAGAAGTCATCGAGTTGCCCAAGGGCTCGACTCCGATCGATTTCGCCTATCGCATTCACACCGATATCGGTCATCGCATGGTCGGTGCGCTCGTCAACAACCGAATCGTCACGCTCGATTACACCTTGAAAACCGGCGATATCGTATCGGTCAAGATCAACAAGAACTCTGTCGGTCCGAGTGAGGACTGGCTCAAGATCGCGAAATCCGCACATGCGAAACACAAGATCAAGAGCTATCTGAACAAGCAGAATCGGGATCAGTTGATCCAACTCGGAAAGGATATGCTCGAGCGTGAGTTCGTCGCGCAAAAAGTGACGCAGTCGCTTGATGACGATTTTGTCGTCCAGTACTTCGAAAAGAACATGGTGACCAACGTTCAGGATCTCTACCTCGAAGTCGGCAAAGGCATGATCTCACCGAAAACCGTCGCGAGCAAATTGCTCGGACAGGAAGTCGATAAATCGGTCTTCCTGCAACGTCAGATGGAGAAAGCGAATCGGCAACTGACGACCCACAGTGAGACGGGTGTCGTCATCGAAGGACTTTCGACGCCGCAGATCAAACTCGCCAATTGCTGTTCACCGATCCCCGGTGATCATATCCTCGGGTATGTCAGCAAGCATAGCGGGATCGTCATACACGCCGATTTCTGTCCGAATATCAAAAATCTCGAAGACAATCGGCAGATCGAAGCCTTCTGGAGCAAACAGATCAACCGCAAGTATCCCGCCTGGCTCAAGGTCGTCGGAACGAATAAACCGACGCTTCTCTCGGAAGTCGTGAATGTCGTCAATGCGGCAAGCGTGTCGATCGCCGAAGTCAACGCGAGAACGACGGCGAATCTCGAAATGATCATCAAACTGAAAGTATCCATCGCAAATCACGCACTTCTGCAACAACTGATGCTGAACTTGAAAAAAGTAACCGATATTTACAGCGTCGAAAGGGATGTCAAATGAGAGCGGTATGTCAACGCGTATCCAACGCCAAAGTGAATGTTTCAAATGAAGTCGTCGGGACCATCGGTCACGGTCTTGTCGTTTTTCTCGGCATCCACAAGGAAGACGATCAGAAGAGTGCCCTCAAGATGGCCGACAAGATTTCCAAATTACGGATTTTCGATGATCCTGACGGAAAAATGAATCTGAGCATTCAGGATGTCAAAGGCGAGATTCTGCTCATCTCGCAATTCACGCTTTACGGCAACACCAAAGGCGGCAATCGTCCCTCATTCACAGAAGCCGCTCTTCCCGATCAGGCCCGTGTTCTCTATGAGATGGTTCGTGACCTGTTGATCAGGAAACATGTGGTTGAAACCGGTGTCTTCCAAGCCCACATGAGAATCGACGCTGCGAATGACGGACCGGTCACGATCATTCTTGACACATAAGCGATTGACAAAAGCTTCTCTTTAGGATAAGATGAAAGCAGATTGAGAATCGGTCGATGATCGAGGTGATCGGGCACACCCCGATTGGTGACGCCTCTGGAGGCCACAGGAAAAAATGAGTGCTAGATTTTATCTAGAACTAAGGTGGTACCGCGTAGACACATACGTCCTTAGATCTTTTTGAGGATGTTTTTATTTTGAAAGGTAAAAAGACCTATGAAAAAATATCGACGCATGCCGGTCATCGATTTCGACGACTATCGCCTTCGAACCATCCGATTGAGCGATGCCAAGGATATGTTTGACTACGGAAGAAGAAGCGACGTTACCCGATTTCTCAGTTGGGGACCGTTTGCCGACATTCGGGAAGCCAAGCGTTCGATCCGAAGGATCTTTTTCCCGCGACTCAAAGAAGGACTGCCGATCGGGTACGCGATTGTCGACATGAAAAGGTCAAAAATGATTGGAACGATCGACTTTCATAGTACAATAGATAGTGGGGACGGGGCCGAAATCGGTTTTGTCATTCATCCCGACTACTGGAACAAGGGGATCGTCACACGTGCCCTTTCCAAGCTCATCGAGATCGGGTTTTCGTATTTGGGATATGAGCGCATCATCGTCAAACACTTGAAGGGAAACGTGGCGAGTCGCCGTGTCATCGAAAAAGCCGGGTTTCGCTTGTTGAAAAAAGAATACTATTACTTGAAAAAAACCAAGGGTACGATTGAAGATGAGATCTGGACCTATGAAAAAAGGAGATAAACTATGGCTGCAAGAAAAGTGAAAGGAACCTATGACGTCCTTCCGAGCGAGTCCCATGCGTGGCACGCTCTCGAGGAAAAGATCCGATTCATACTCGGGCTTTACAACATGAAAGAAATCCGGACTCCGATTCTGGAATACAGCGAAGTTTTTCATCGCGATTCCGAAGCGTCGGACATGGTCACCAAGGAAACCTATGACTTCGATGATCGGAGTCAAAGAAAACTGACGCTCAGACCGGAAGGAACGGCCGGTGTCATCCGCAGTTACGTGGAAAACAAACTCTATGCGAGCCAGGAATTGGAGAAGGTCTATTATCTGGGGCCGAATTTTCGTTATGAACGCCCGCAAAAAGGACGCTATCGACAGTTCTATCAGTTCGGTGTCGAAGCGATCGGCGGGATCGATCCCGCCCTGGATGCCGAAATGATCATACTATCCTACGACTTCATCAAACGTCTAGGTCTAAAAGGCGTACGCGTTCGTCTCAACACGCTCGGCGATGATTCATCGCGAGCGGCGTATCAGAAAGCCCTCGAAACGCATTTCCTCCCTGTGAAAGATGAATTGTGTGCCGATTGCCAAAGACGGATCACAAAGAACCCCTTGCGTATCCTCGATTGCAAAGTCGATCAGGACCACCCGGCGATGATCAACGCTCCGGTCACGAGAGACTATCTGAACGCGGAATCAAAAGCATATTTCGAGACCGTTCTCGAATATATCAATGCCGCCAAAATCAGTTATGAGATTTCTCCGAGACTCGTACGCGGACTGGATTACTACAGTCACACCGTTTTCGAGATCGAGGCCGATATCGAAGGATTCGGCGCACAGAATATTCTCGGCGGAGGCGGCAGGTATCAGAAACTCGTCAAAGAACTCGGCGGACCGGACCTCGGCGGAATCGGCTTCGCATTCGGTATGGAGCGTCTGCTTTTGGCGCTTGAAGCGGAAAACATCGATTTCTGGACAGAACCAGCTCTTGACGCCTATATCATCGTATCGTCGGACAGGCTCAAGGCTGATGCCGTGAAAATTCTTTATGATTTGCGCAAGGCGGACATCGTCAGCGACATGAACTATATGAACAAGAGTTTCAAGGCTCAACTCAAACACGCACTCAGGCTGAACGCCAGATATCTCGTCATTCTTGGCGATGATGAATATGAACGCGGTATGGTCGCGATCAAGGACACGAAGACGGAAACTCAGGAAGACGTATTGCTGCAACGGGTTGAACGCTATCTTATCGAGAAAATGGGTGAACAGAGATGACATATACGCATACCAACAATGAACTGACCATAAAAAACCTCGGTCAGGAAGTCCAACTGAAGGGGTGGGTTGCCAAAACCAGAGACCTCGGCGGACTGTTTTTCATCGATCTCAGAGATCGATTCGGGATTACGCAACTCGTTATGAAACCCGATGATCCAAACGATGAGCTCATCAAGTCGATCAAAAACGAGTTCGTCATCGAAGTCACGGGAATCGTCATCGAAAGGGAAAGCAAGAACAGACGCATCGTCACGGGAGAAATCGAGGTCGAAGTCAAAGAACTTCGCATTCTCAGCAAGAGTCTGACGCCGCCCTTGTACATCACGGATCAGACCGATGCGCACGAAGAAACCAGACTCAAATACCGCTATCTCGACTTGAGACGACCGGTCATGCAAAATTATCTGATCAAGCGCCACGAAATCACGCAATCGATTCGGCGTGTTCTCGTCGAACAGGGATACTATGAGCTTGAAACCCCGATACTTGGAAAATCCACTCCGGAAGGAGCGAGGGATTACCTCGTTCCATCAAGACTCTACCCGAGTATGTTCTATGCGTTGCCGCAATCCCCTCAGATCTACAAACAGCTTTTCATGATCGCCGGATTCGAGAAGTATTTCCAGATCGCCCGCTGTTTTCGTGATGAGGACTTGCGCGCGGATCGCCAGCCGGAGTTCACGCAGGTCGACATCGAAGCTTCATTCATCGATGAAGAAGACGTGATGGAACTGACCGAAAGCGTCATGGTCGATACGTTGAAAAACGTGTCGGGAGTCACGATCAGGAAACCGTTTCTGCGCATGACTTATGATGATGCGATCGCGACTTACGGTACGGACAAACCCGATATTCGATATGCGCTTCACCTGAAGGACTATACCGAACGCTTCAAGGACATCGATGTTCCTTTGTTCAACGCGTCAGAAACGATCAAAGGGATCCGCGTCGATGACGCTTCGTCGTTGACGCGAAAAGTGATCGATCAACTGACGGACCTCGTCAAGAAAAATCACGGAAAAGCACTCGCCTATCTCAAACGACAGAACGGACAGTATTCGGGAAGCATTCGGAAGTTCCTAGGTGATTCTCAACTCGACGCACTCGATCTCGCAGACAACGCCATGATCCTGTTCGTTCCGGGTTCTTTCGATGATGTCACGAAATCACTCGGTGCGCTTCGCATCCGACTCGCAAACATGCTCGACCTGATCCCGAAAAACGAGTATGCCTTTTTGTGGGTAACGGATTGGCCTTTGCTGGAATACGATGAAACCGATGCGCGCTTTTATGCCAAACATCACCCGTTTACGGCACCGACCGATCTTTGCAGTTGAAAAACGAGCCGCACAAAGCCCGAGCCAGAGCATACGATATCGTTTTGAACGGCTATGAGATCGGCGGCGGCTCGATGCGTATCCATGATATGGACATACGAACATGATGTTCAAGACGCTCGGTCTGAAAGAAGAAGACGTGAAGAACCGATTCGGATTTTTCGTGGAAGCACTGCAATACGGTACGCCTCCGCACGGCGGCATCGCACTCGGACTCGATCGGATCGTCATGCTTCTGACGCATACGGACAATATCAAGGATGTCATCGCCTTTCCCAAAACGCAAAGCGCGAAGGATATCATGATGGAAGCACCGAGTGGCGTCGACGCGACCCAGCTCGATGAACTCAAGTTGAAAGTAGGTGATCTTTCGTGAAATCAGTAGTATTGGCAGGTGGTTGTTTTTGGGGTGTTGAAGCCTATTTCAAGCAATTGAAGGGCGTCTTGGAAACGTCTGTCGGCTATGTCGACGGCAACAAGAGAAACCCTTCCTATGACGAAGTCTGTCAGGGTGTCGCGACCCACGCCGAGGCGTGTCGCGTCACATATGACGAAAAAACCGTGACGCTCGAAGAGATCCTCGATCATTTTTTCCGTATCATCAATCCCTTCACGCCCAACCGACAAGGGCATGATATCGGTTTCCAGTATCGCAGCGGCATCTACTATGAACAGGATGACGAAGAAGAGCGGATCTACGACTTCCTCGAAAAACACTTCAAGAAAGACCTGACGCGCGTCGCGACACGCGTCCTGAAAAACGAGGATTACGATCTGGCCGAGCCGGAACATCAGAACTATCTGGAGAAAAACCCCAACGGTTACTGTCATGTCAATCTCGGGCTCGCACGACGCGAGGAAAAGAAATGATGCGTTTGGATTATCTGTCGTGGGACGAATACTTCATGGGCGTCGCCAAACTGTCGGCCATGCGCAGCAAGGATCCCGTCACACAGGTCGGAGCGTGTATCATCAATACCGACAAGCGCATCGTGGGAATCGGCTACAACGGTCTGCCGATGGGCTGCCAGGATGATCTGTTCCCGTGGGGTAACGAAGGTGAGATCGCCCAGACCAAATACCCCTACGTCGTTCATGCCGAAGCGAACGCGATTCTCAACGCCACGACCACACTCAAGGAGGCGACGATCTACGTCACGCTTTTTCCGTGTCACGAGTGTGTGAAACTGATCATTCAAAGCGGCATTCGCGAAATCATCTATGAGACGAACAAGGAAACGAAATCGACGATTCACGAAGCCGCCTTGAGAATGCTTGAGGCTGCGGGCGTATCCCATCGTCAAGTCCGGACGGGGAGGTTGACCTATGAGAGCGTTTCTTGAAAAACATCGAAAACTTCTGATCGTCATCAGTTTTCCCTACGTTTACCTTTTGATGATTCTGATTATGCCCACCGGATTCGCCGGGACGGGTCCCGGCGGGTTGACACCCGTTGGTGAAGCGATTACGATCGAGGGTTACGAACAAAGCGAAAACATCCACACCGTTTACGTCCTCTCCTATAATCCGCTCACGCCATTTCAAACCTGGCTGTTGTCGGCGGATGACAAAATGAGTGTTCGTCCCATGAATCTGTTTGAAAAGGACCTTTCCTGGCGCGAACAGTATGCCCAGGGACAACTCACGAAGCGCGTGTCCTATACCAATGCGCTGATCAATGCCTACCTTCTGGCAGCGGAATCATCCGATGCCGTTGAAATGACCTATCATTACGCGGGCTTGTCGGTTTACTATGCACCATCACGTCTTTCGGAACTTGAGATCGGTGATGCGATCATCGCGATCGACGGGAAAGACCACGCGTCCTACACGCATGACGATTTTCTTCAACTGATCGACTTGTCGGACGTGACGTTTACCGTTTTGCGTGCGGATGAGGAACCGTTCACGGTTTCCTATGCGTTCGAGGAAGGCGATCTGCCGTTTCTTTTCTATCCGAATTACACGATCGACCATGCGGTTCCGAGCTATGATCTTCCCGGGGAAGATTCGGTTTACGGAGGCCCCAGCGGTGGCCTCATGCAGACCATTTCCATTTACGTAAGTTTACTGGATATAAACATTTCAACGAATGTTCTAGCCGGCACCGGAACGATCGAAGCCGACGGCTCGATCGGCAGAATCGGCGGTTTGAAACAGAAGATCTATACCGCGATCGATGCCGGGGTCGACCTCTTTTTCATTCCGGAGGCGCATCGGGCGGAATTCGAGTCCTATGGTTTTGAGGATTTGCCGTTCGAAACGGTATTCATCGCCCACAAAGATGATATCAAGGAAGTGATGGGAGAACGCTATGAGACGAGTTCTTGACACGATCCGCACCTTTTTCAAGCGGTATCTGACGCTCAATCGCCGAGTCAACGCGATCGTCGGCTTCAAGTCCGTCATCAAGTCGGTTTTTGGAGCTTTCGGCGTTTCCTTTTTCATATTGTTGATTCCGGTGCTTTTTACGATCAATCTTTTCATATACAGCGATCTTCACCTCATGCTTTCAATCACCCTCGTCTTGCTCGCCGTGTCGTGGAGTCTGATTTATTACGCTGTCTATTACAGACTGCTGGCAAATTATGAGAAGTCGCTCGACGGTCTTAACACGCGGATATTGCAGTGGACAGAAAGCATATTGATCGCCCTGCTCTTGACGATCATCGGTATGATCGTTATTGTCACACTCTTTTGAATAGGAGAAGAACCATGCTCATTGGCTATTTAATCATTGTTTTCACGATACTGATCGATCAGGTGACGAAACAGATTTCCGTCATGTTCATCAAAGGAGGCGATCCCGTCACGCTGATCCCCCGTATGCTCGAGTTCCACTATTACGAGAACGACGGGATCTCTTTCGGCATGTTGCCGGGTCAGCACCTGTTGCTGGCGGCCGTGACCGTGGTCGCCTTGGGGATCTTCGGATACCTCTTTCTCGATGTCTCTTTCAAGGACAAGAAAGTCTATAGCATTTCGATCGCGCTCTTCATCGGTGGCACACTGGGAAATGCGATCGATCGCGCCCTTTACGGCTATGTCATCGATCATTTTTACTTTCCCTTTCTGACTCCGGTTCTCGGCGTGGTCAATCTGAGCAATTTCTATAACAATTTTGCGGATCTGTTTCTGAGTGCCGCGATCGTTCTGTTCATGATCGATCTCGTCTTTTTCGAGCCGAAGCGCATGAAAAGAAAGGAAACCACCCATGAAACGGATGATTGAAGTTCCTTTTGATAACGAAAACGATCGGCTCGACCGTTATCTTCACGAGTGTGTCATGCCGGACGAGAGTCGCAGTCACATCCAGATGCTCATTCGTTCGGGCCACGTAACGGTCAATGGAAGTATCGTCAAAACGGGCTATGCCCTCAAAACGAGCGACATCATTGAAATCGAAGAGATCGAACCGAAAGAACTCGACCTGACCCCGATCGACCTCGCCCTCGATATCGTCTATGAGGATGACGACCTGCTCGTCATCAACAAAGCGGAAGGACTCGTCGTGCACCCGGCCGAGAGCCACAGCGGACCGACACTCGTTCACGGTTTGCTCTATCAGACGAAAAATCTTTCATCGATCAATGGCGTCATCAGACCGGGCATCGTGCATCGGATCGACAAGGACACGAGTGGGCTTCTGATCGTGGCCAAGCACGATCGCGCACACGTTTTGCTCAGTCATGATTTGGCCGAACACCGGATTATCCGGAAATATGTCGCGCTATGTTACGGACATTTCGCGGAAACGACCGGAACGATCGACGCCCCGATCAAAAGGCATCCGAAAAACCGCTTGAAAATGGCGGTTCTCGAGGGTGGAAAACACGCTGTGACACACTTCGAAGTCGTAGAGACATACGCGGATTACACGTTGATCCGTTGTGAGCTCGAAACCGGTAGAACCCATCAGATTCGCGTACACATGGCCTATATCAACCATCCCCTTGTCGGGGATCCTCTATACGGTCCGCGCGACCGGAAAGGTGATACGGGGCAGTTTTTGCATGCCTATTCGATCGCTTTCACCCATCCGATCAAAAAAGAGCATATGACGTTTACCGTCGATATGCCCGAGTCATTCAGTTCGTTTCTCGATCGTATCAGGTGAGGTTTTGCTTGGTTATGTTTTTGAAGTTCATCTTGGCGATCAGACCGAGCTTCGCCGTACCGAA
This sequence comes from Acholeplasmataceae bacterium, assembly GCA_018399615.1. GTDB lineage: Bacteria > Bacillota_I > Bacilli_A > Acholeplasmatales > Acholeplasmataceae > RECG01. Next base: position 3,422 of record JAGYNT010000004.1, on the reverse strand, counting down.
TTGGTCGTACACGCTTTTGACCAGAGCGTCGACATCTTTGCTGGCACCTTTGATGATCTTGATGTCGAGCTTGCGTTCGTACTCCCTGATTTTGACCAGAAACGCGTATCGAGCGATGATCGAAGCGGCGGCGACGCTCAAATGGATCTGTTCGGCACGTACGTGAAAGTCGACGTTTCGATGGACGAGTGTCTCGTCCTTGACGTAGTTGAAATAGAGTTGGGGCGTACAGAACTGATCGATGATCACCGGCACTTCATGATCGAGTTTTGAGGTCGTCTTGATGATGGCCTGATTGTGAAGCAGTGCTTTGATCTTGTTGAGATTGTAGCCTTTGGCAACGAGCGCATTGTACTTTTTGGGCGGAAGAATCAAAAGCGAATGGATGACTCTCTTGGCGATTTTCGGAGCCAGTTGAATGATTTCCTTATCCTTGATGTTCTTCGAGTCACGAACATTGAGGCTTTCAAGAAAGGCGATGTCCTTGGTGTTCACGTGGGCCGCACAGACCACGATCGGTCCGAATACGTCACCGGTTCCGACCTCGTCGGAACCAATCGCTTCGTAATCCTCGCGTTTGAGGTGTTTCTTGATCTGAACGAGTTCGTGGGTGATTTCTTCGCCTTGCAAGTAGACCTTTCCGGTCTGATAACCGAATATGTTGATGTCGTTGTGGACGGCATGAAAAAGAAGATAAGGGTTATTATCTTCGACCAGATGATTCTTGTAGACGCGATTTAAAATTTCCAGTTCACGATCATCGACAGAAATCGTATAGTGTTTCATATAGTCACCTGCTTACGAAACTATTATAACACAATTTTGCCGATAAAGGATGTGCAACCGATGAGTTTTATGGTAAAAACACTTGAATTTAATCAAATTCTGACCAAGGTCGGCAGCTATGCCAAGACCGAACGGATCAGAAAAGAAATACTCGAGCTCCTTCCTTCGACCGATCTTTCGGATATCGAAAGATCTCTTCAGGAATGCGTCGATCTTGAAAGTCTGCACATTCGTGTCGGGCGCATTCCTCTGATCGATGACTTCGACATCCATCAGTTGTTGCAATATGCCAAACTCGAACGCGATTTCAATATGAAAGAACTGCTTCTGATACGTCTGTTTCTGAGTATGGAGCAGGACGTTTTGAACTATTTCCGTGAAGCCAGGCGTCTCGAGATACCCCTTCGATCGATCAACCCCTATTTCGAGCGCATGCATGACCACAAGTCGATTCTCGACTATTTGCGCAAGAAGATGGACGAAGACGGTCTGATCTATGACGATGCGAGTCCCGAGCTTCTGAAAATACGCAAAGAGATGTTCCGACATGAAAAGAGTTTGCAGGACAAACTGCAAAAACTGCTGAGTGATCTGGGCTCGTATCTGAACGAGAACGTCATCGTCATGCGTAACGACCGTTTCTGTCTGCCGATCAAGGATGCGTATAAAAACAAGATCAAGGGCGTTATCCATGACCTCTCGGCAACCAAACAGACGGTCTACATCGAACCCGAACAGACCCGTTCCATCACGGCCAGACTCGAGAGTCTGAAGATCGCCGAAGAAAATGAGATCCGTGCCATCATGAAAGACATGACGGAACTGATCCAGGAAGCGAATCAAAGCATCGTCGAGAATCTCGATCTTTTTCTCGCATTCGATTTCATTTCGGCGAAGACGCGTTATGCGGAAAGCATCTCCGCCAACAAACCACGACTCAACGATACGCAGCGGATTCGCCTGATCAAAGCGCGCCATCCGCTCATCGATCCTCGTGAAGTCGTTCCGATCGACGTCGAGATCGACGAACACAAGCGGACATTGCTGATTACCGGTCCGAACACAGGGGGTAAGACGGTTGCTTTGAAAACGGTCGGACTCATGGTGCTCATGGTCCAGTCCGGACTTCTCGTACCCGCGCATGAAGAAAGCGAACTGTCCGTTTTCGAACACGTCTTCGCCGATATCGGCGATGAGCAGTCGATCGCGCAGTCGCTATCGACGTTTTCATCGCATCTGACGAAAATCGTCTACATGCTCGAACACGTAACGGACCGTTCCCTCGTCCTGCTCGATGAAATCGGCAGTGGCACGGATCCCAATGAAGGGTTCTCTCTCGCAATCGCGATTCTCGATGCCTTTCGCAAGAAAAACATCCGGATGATGGTGACGACACACTATTCCGAACTCAAGAGCTATGCCTACGAAGAGGAATACATGGCGGTGGCGTCGGTCGCTTTCGACAAGAAGACGCTCAAGCCGCTTTACTATCTCCAGATGGGCGCGACGGGGTCCTCACACGCGTTTCTGATCGCGAAGCGACTGGGTCTCGATGAAACGGTCGTCGATGAAGCGAAACGGATTTACAGCGGCAGACAGACGGATCTTTCGCGTGTCATGGAAAAACTGAGCGATGAGATGGCCTATGTCGAACAGCAGAAGAAGACATACCTGGACGAACTCGAAAAAACGAAACAGGCCAAGGCCGCTTACGAGCAGGAAACGCATGTTTTGAACAAAGAGCGTGATCAGGTGATCCGTGCGGTCCGGAAGAAAGAAGAAGAAAAATGGAAGAAGGTCATTCAGGATGCCGAAAAGCTTCTCGACGACCTGCAAAAGAAACAGCACTTGACCAAGCCTGAGTTCGCCGACCTCAAGCATCGGATCCGGATCACGGACGAGCACTCGGAAGAAACCGTTTCAAAAGACAGACTCGGCATCGGCGATGACGTTTTCATCATACCTTACCAACAATACGGTAAGATCATTGAAAGCAAAAACGACCGCTACCGTGTCGTTTTCGGCAAATTCGATCTGACCTTTCAAGCGAGTGAGCTCAAAAAAGAACAAAACGCACCATCTGAAAGCGAACCGAAAAAACACAAGAGCAGCGGTGGTGCGACTCCGGCAAGACGCGCGCCATTCGAACTCGATCTCAGAGGATATCGCTATGACGAGGTCAAGCCGGCTCTCGATGATGCCATCGATCGGGCATTGCTTGCCGGCACGCATTCGTTTCGTGTCATTCACGGTTTTGGCAGCGGGGCTGTCCGAAGCGCGGTCCATGATTACATCAAAAGGTCCGTTTTCATCAAAAGTCATCGTTTCGGCGGTGAAGGTGAAGGTTTGAACGGGGTTACGATTATTACGTTGAAATAGTGCTTAACACTTGAATTTCAGACCGTCAGCCTTTATAATGAAAGTAACATAGAATATGAAAGAAATGAGGGTTTTTTAATGACTGAATACCAAGGACAACCTTTTGAGGAAGTAGTTGGCAAGCAAGGACTCGTCGTCATTCAATATTATGCGGTTTGGTGTGGCCCATGCCAGATGCTGAAACCCGTACTCGAAGATCTCAGCAATGACATGACCGACACGGATTTCTATCGCATCGATATCGATCAGTTCAGACA